>DASUZG010000473.1:0-2936 GCA_036376995.1 Azonexus sp.
CAGGTGCAGGTGCACGAGAAGATCGACCTGTCCTTCTCGCGCGTGCTGCGCACCGTGCTGCGCCAGGACCCGGACATCGTGCTGATCGGCGAAATGCGCGACCAGGAGACGGCCGAGATCGGCATGCGCGCCGCCATGACCGGCCACCTGGTGCTGTCCACGCTGCACACCAACGATGCCATCTCGACGCCGATCCGCCTGCTAGACATGGGCGTGCCGCGCTACATGGTGGCGCTGTCCGTGCACATGGTCGTCGCCCAGCGCCTGGTCCGCGTCATCTGCGGCTACTGCCGCCAGCCCTACACGCCGACGCCGGCCGAGCGCGAGTGGCTGCGCTACGAATTGGGCGAGACGGTCGATGGCCACCCCTACCAGCACGGACCGGGCTGCTCGCACTGCGCCAACACCGGCTTCCAGGGGCGCAGCGGCGTCTATGAATTCCTCGAGATGAACGACGCGGTGGTCGCCGCCGTCAACCACGACGATCCCGGCGAATTCATGCGCGTCGCCCGCCAGCAGATGGCCGGCGAGACGCTGCGTCGCGACGCGGTGCGCCTGGTCGTCGCCGGCAAGACGACGGTGGCCGAGGCGATGCGCATCAGCAACCAGTACGAGGAATAAGCCGGCGTGGCCAATTTCGCCTACACCGGCCGCGACGGCGGCGGCAAGCGGGTCGAGGGGGTGCTCGAAGGCACCTCGGCCGGCAATGTCGCCGACCTGCTGCTCGGCCGCGGCGTGACGCCGCTCAAGATCGAGGAAACCCGAGCCCGGCCGAAGAGCAGTGCCGGGGCTGGCGGCGGGCTGTTCCAGCCGAAGGTCGGGCATGGCGACGTGCTGCTCTTCTCGCGCCAGATCCACACCCTGCTCAAGGCCGGCGTGCCGATCATGCGGGCCCTGGCCGGACTGCAGGAGTCGGCGACCAACCCGGCGATGAAGGCCGTCATCGCCGACGTCAAGGAAAGCCTCGAGGCCGGCCGCGAACTGTCGGTGGCGCTGGCCCGCCATCCCAAGGTGTTCGGCGCCTTCTACATCTCGATGGTCCGCGTCGGCGAAGCCACCGGCCTGCTCGACGAGATTTTCCTGCGTCTGTTCGACCACATGGAGTTCGAGCGCTACATGCGCGAGCAGGTCAAGTCGGCGCTGCGCTATCCGATGTTCGTGGTGCTGGCCATGGCTGCCGCCATCGTCGTCGTCAATATCTTCGTCATTCCGGCCTTCGCCAAGGTGTTCCAGGGCTTCGGCGCCGATCTGCCGCTGATGACGAAAATCCTGCTGGCTTTTTCCAATTTCATGGTGGCCTGGTGGCCGGCCATGCTGGCGGCCACGGTTGCCGCCGTCTTCGCCTTCCGCGCCTGGGTCGGCACGCACAAGGGGCGGATGCAGTGGGAGGCGCTGGCCCTGCGTTTCCCCATCGCCGGCAAGATCGTGCGCAAGGCGGCGATGGCCCGCTTCGCCCGCAGCTTCGCGCTGAGCACGCGCAGTGGCGTGCCGATCATGCAGGCCCTGAGCAACTCGGCGCAGACCGTCGACAACAGCTACATCGCCGCCAAGATCGAAGGCATGCGCGACACCGTCGAGCGCGGCGAGAGCGTGCTGCGCGCCGCCATCAGCTCGGCCTTCTTCACGCCGGTGGTGCTGCAGATGGTCGCCGTCGGCGAGGAGTCGGGGGCGCTCGACGACATGATGGACGAGATCGGGCAGATGTATCAGCGCGAAGTCGAGTACGAACTGAAGACCCTCGGCCAGCAGATCGAGCCGATCCTGATCGTCTGCCTTGGGGCGCTGGTGCTGGTGCTGGCGCTCGGCATCTTCCTGCCGATGTGGGACCTCGGCAAGGTGGCGATCAAGCGATGAGTGGCCATGCGACGCTACTTCGAATTCGCCGTCGTCGTTCTCCTCCTCAGCGTGCTGGCGCTGGTGCTGTTGCGGGCCATCGGCCAGGTGCGCCGCGATCTGGAAGAGGCGCAGATGCAGGCCGAAGCGGCGGCGATCCGCGCCGAACTGCTGGAAGTTCTGGTGCACCGCGAGACCTTCGGCGGCAGCCTGCCGTCCGGCGACAACCCACTCGACTGGGTGCCGGGCCGGCCCCGCAACTACCTCGGCGCGCGCGACGGCATGCCGGCGCAAACCTCGGTCTGGTATTTTGACCGGGGCGCCGGCGAGTTGATCTATCGCTTCGACGACGGCCACCGGGCGCGCTTTCGCCTGAGCCGTGCTGCCGGCGGAAGCCAGGCGCGCGGCGTGCTGGCCGGCGTTGGCCTGCTGCGGCTCGGCGATCAGCGAGAATAGGCCTTGAGAAAGAAAGGTTATATGACTAAAGTGACAAGATTGGTTAATAAGCGATATATGGGAAAAACACTTAAAGTGAGCGTGGGGCAGCGGCAATCCGGCTTCACGCTGATCGAACTGATCGTCGTCGTGATCATTCTCGGTATCCTCGCCGCCGTCGCCCTGCCGCGCTTCATCAACCTGCAGCGCGATGCCCGCATCGCCAAGCTGCAGGCCGCCCGCGGCAGCGTCTCGGCGGCCTCGGCACTGGTCCATGCGACGGCGCTGTCGCGCAGCGGCGTGGCCGATGCCAACAATTGCGTGGATAGCGGCATCCAGGCCAGCAACGGCACCGGCGTCAACGGCACCGTCTGCACCGAGCACGGCCTGATCTATATGGCCTACGGCTACCCGCAGGCGACCGCTTTCGGCGGCAATCCCGGCATCCTGGCGATGGCCGGCCTGACCGGCATCTACAACCCGATCCAGGCGCAGCTGGAAGCCGAGGGCTATACCTATGGCACCGCCGATGGCGTCGCCACTTTCGGCGTGGTCGGTGCCACCGACCCGGCGACCTGTTTCTTTACCTATACCCAGCCGGCTGCCGCCGGCAGGGCGGCCACGATCAGCGAACTGACCTTGACCGGCTGCTGAATTATTTTCTGAGG
>DASUZG010000474.1:0-8410 GCA_036376995.1 Azonexus sp.
GGATGGCATCGCCGTAGATGCTGTTCAACACGCTGTTGGCGATGTCGCTGCCGAGCGCGAGGTCGAGCGAGCGCTTCAAGTAGGAGCGCGAGGCACCGTGGATGCCGCTCTGCTCGCGGTAATCGTCGAAGAAATTCTGCAGCGCGCCCTTGACCGACTCGACCTTGATGCCGGAGAGGCGCGACATGACCTGGGTGACGCCCAGCAATTCCTCGCGCGACAGGCAGCGCAGCACGGCGGCGGCCGGTTCCTCGCCCATGCTGAGGAGCACGATGGCGGCCTGCTCGACCGGGCTCAGCGCGGTGTCCGGCAGGTTGTTGGGATTATTCTGGCTGGACATGCTTCTGCACCCATTGCTTGACGACTTCGGCGACCCGCTCCGGCTCCTTGGCGGCCAGCAGCTTCAGGTGATCGACCATGACATCGACCGGCGATCCCGGCGGCGGCAGGTCGTAGTTTTCCAGCAGCGGCACCACCGGCATGGCGCCGGCGCCGGCCGCGGCAGGCAGGCCGAGGGCCGGGGCGGCCGCGGCCGGCAGCGCCTGCTCGGCTTCCGGCTCGAGCGCTTCGAGCTCGGCGACGTCGATTTCCTCGCGATTGAGCAGCGGGGCCGGCGCCACCGCCTGGCGGGCGATGTTGAGCAGCGGCCGGGCCAGCAGCAGGTAGGCGAGCAAGGCGCCGATGGCGTAGGTGGACCAGTTGGCCATTTCCAGCACGTTGTCGCGCTGCTCCCACCAATCGACGGCCGCCGGCTTGGCCGGGAAGGCCAGGGCCGAGACGGTGAGCTTGTCGCCGCGCTCGGCGTTGATGCCGAGGCCGCTGCTGAGGATGTTCTCGATCTTGGCGATTTCTTCGCCGCTCCAGATGCCCTTGCCGCCCGGCGCCGCGGCGCTGTTCAGGACCACCGCCACGTTGAGGCGGCGCAGGCGGCCGCGGCTGCGCTTGATCTGCGTGATGTCGCGGTCGTAGGCGTACTGGCGGGTGGTGGCGCTCTTCTGGGCGGTGCTGGCCGGCGGCGGCGCCGCCTCCTCGCCCTCGCCGCCCTTGGCGGCCGGCGCCGGGCGGTTGCTCAGCGACCCCGGCACGCCGACGGCCAGGCGCTCGCGGTCGAGTTCCTCGCGCATCGCCTCGTTGGTGACGCGCGGCGTGGCGCCGTACTGCTCGTGGGTTTCCTGGATGCGGTCGTTGTCCACCTCGGCGGTGACGCTGACCTTGTAGTTGTCGTTGCCGAGCACCTGGGCCAGCAGTTCGTGCACGTTGTGCCGGGTCTCGTCCTGGAAGCGCCTGGCTGCCTCGTTGCCCTGGCTGGCTTCGAAGCCTTCGCTCAGGTCGATGCGCGCCGAGAGGAAGTTGCCGGCCTGGTCGACCAGGCTGATGCGCTGCGGGTCGAGGCTGGCGACGCTGCCGGCGACCAGGTTCATGATCGCCGCCACCTGCTCGGAGGCGAGCTTGCGGCCCGGCTTCAGGGCGACGACGACGGAGGCCGAACTCTTCTCGCGGTCGCTGACGACGAACGAGGACGACTTGGCGATGGACAGGTGGACGCGTGCCGTATCGACCGGCTCGAGCGTCATGATGCTCTGCACCAGCTCGCCTTCGAGGGCGCGGCGGAAGCGCACGTCCTGGACGAACTGGCTGACGCCCAGCGGATCGTTGCGGTCCATCAGTTCGAGGCCGGCCGGCAGCTTGGCGGTGACGCCCTTGGCGGCGAGCAGCATGCGCGCCTTGCCGAGCATGGCTTCGGGGACCAGCACCTGGCCGCTCTCCGGATGCAGGCGATAGGGAATCTGTTCGGCGTCGAGCACGGCGATCACGTCGCCGGCCGCCACTTTCTCGCGGGCGCCGAACATCGGCTTGTAGCCCGACTGGTCGCGCCACAGCAGCATCAGCACCAGGGCGGTGACGGCGACGGCGAGCAGCACCAGCGGCAACAGGCTCTTGACCGTGCCGGGCGGCAGCAGCGGCTTGCCCGGGGCCGGCAGCAGGCGGTTGAGGATGGGCTTCAGGGTCGTGTTCACAAAACGTCTTTCGGGAAGGCGGGCTTAGATCTGCAGCTTGATCAGTTCGTCGAAGGCGCCCATGACCTTGTTGCGCACCTGCATCAGCATCGAGAAGGAGAGGCTGGCTTCCTGGCTGGCCAGCATGGCGCCGACCAGGTCGTCGCTGCGCCCGCTATCGACGGCGGCGGCCTTGTCGGAGGCGATGCGGTCCTTGGCATCGACGCTGTGGATGACGTCCTTCATGCTGTCGGCGAAGGAGGTGCCGGCGTGCGGCGAGCCGCCGTCGAGGGCTGCGGCCGGCTGGACCGCCCCAAGGGCGGCGGCGTCGGCTTCGATGCGGGCCAGGTCGGCCCGGATCAGCGCGAGTGATTCGATTGCCACGATCGTTCCTTAAGTTTCTTGCGCAATGGGTCGCCCTTGGCTTTAGCAGCCGGCGGCAAAGGGGAAGACGGACACGGCGGCCGGCGGGAAAGCCCGGGAAAGCGAAGCGGCAAGCAGGGTCATGGCGTCTTTCATGTGCAGGTGGATCCGGGGCAGGCCCGGCGAACGCCATGGAAGATCGCAGCCGCCCGCAAGGCGGCAGGACAAACTCGGTCAGCGACGGCCGGGCACGCTGCCCGGCACAGTTCTCAAGTTTGGCAACCCCGCTATCGTGGTCCGTCAGGACGGTAGACCGGAGGCTTTGCGACCCCGGCTTTCGCACGGGTATGCCCTAGTTGTGGCCGAAGATTATGCGGTAAAAAATTTCCTGTCAAGCGGGAAATATCTCGGAAGACGGCGCCCTGGCGCACGCTGTCGGCCATTCCGGCACGCCCGCCACCGGCCGAAAACTCCGCCCCATGAAACAGAAAAACCCGGAGACGAGCGGCAATGCCGCAATTCATGGCAACCGGCAAAACGCCCCGGTGGTGAACACATCTTTCCCGAACGGTGTTATTCTATTCCCGTTATTCGAGAAAGTTTTCGGCACGCCCCCCTCCCGCGGCTTCCCCCTTTGCCGCCAGGACCGGGCGCGGCACGAAAAACGACGCTCGATGCGCATACACAACCAGGGCATACCCGCGCGAAAGCCGGGGTCGCAAAGCCTCCGGTCTACCGTCCCTAGCGGACCACGATAGCGGGGTTGCCAAGCCTGAAGGCCGGCCGGGATAGCACTTCCCGCCAGTTTCCGGGTTTGACCTGCCGCCTGCCGGGCGGCTGCGATCTTCCGTGACGTTCGCCGGGCCTCTGCCCGGGCTCAGGAGCACACGGAAGGCCACATGACCCACTCTCACCGCACCGCCCGCCTGCCGCAAGGCGCGTCGCCGTTCGCGTACAAGGTTCTCGACCCGCGCACCCTGGGCCGCCCGGTGCATCTGCTCGACGCCTTCGCCGCGCAATTGCGCGAAGACCTGGCCGAGCTCTTTCGCACCGGCCTCAATCGCCGCTACCAGGCCGATTTCCAGGTCACCGGGCTGAGCATCGACGCGGCCGGCGCCGGCGCCCCGCCGGGCCGCTGGCAGGGCTACGCGACGCCCGCCGGGCGCCTGGCCTGCGCGCTCGACCGCATCCTGGTGCTGAGCGCCCTCGTCTACCGCTACGGCCTCAACGGCGACGGCGCGAGTCCCGCGGCGGCGCCCGAGACGGCCACCGAGGAACGCCTGGCGACCATGCTCGGCCGCCAGCTGGCCGACCTGCTGGCCGCCCGCATCGCCTCCGGCCTCGATGCCGGCGACGGCGAGCCCGCCGCCGCATCGGCCACCACCCCGCTCGGCGCCGTCACCGCGCCGCGCTGCGCCTGCCTGATCAAGGCCACCATCCACGAACGGACGCACCGCATCGAAGGCCATATTTACCTGGCCGTCGACGATGCCGGCCTGAGCCAGCTGCTGCGCAGCCTGGCCACGACCCAGCGCCGGCGGCCGAGCCCGGTCGCCAGCGTGCCGCTGGCCGGGCGCCTGAATTTCAAGCTGGTCGCCCGCCTCCTGCAACGCGACCTGCCGCTCGGCGAACTGCTCGACCTCAAGGTCGGCGACGTCATTCCGGTCAGCCTGCGCGCCGCCGACGTGCTGATCGACGACTCCCGCCTGATGACCGCCACCGTGGCCGAGCACAAGGGCAAGTTGTGCCTAACCTCTTTTGAAGACGTGAAGTGAATCCTATGGAAACCAACGATCCCAGCGCGATGAACGAACTTTTGGCCACCTTGCAGCAGGAAGGCGCCATCCTCCCCGACGCGCGCCCGGTCGCCGAAGCGCTGCCGCCCAAGCGCGACCTGCTGCAGATGATGCGCAAGATTCCCGTCAAGCTGACGCTGGAAGTCGGCGCCGCCAGCATTTCGCTCGAAGAGCTGCTGGCCATCGAGGAAAACAGCGTGATCGAGCTCGACACCCTGGCCGGCGATCCGCTGGTGATCAAGGTCAACGGCACCCCGATCGGCCGCGCCGAAGTCGTCGTGGCGGGCGAGAACTACGGCCTCAAGGTGGTCGAGATTTCCGGCCTCGACCTCGACAGCATCGGTCGATGAAGGCTGTTCTGCTGCGCCCGGGCCGCCCGGCCTGGCTGGCGGCGGCCGCGCTGCTGTTCGCCTGCGGCTGGGCCGAGGCCGCCGCGGTCAACGTGGTCAGCGCCAATAGCGGCGGCGCCACCACCGAATTCACGGTCAAGACCCAGGTCCTGATCATCCTCACCCTGCTCGGGCTGCTGCCCGCGCTGGTGCTGATGATGACCAGCTTCACCCGCTTCGTCATCGTGCTCTCGCTCCTGCGCCAGGCGCTCGGCCTGCAGCAGGGCCTGCCCAACCGCATCGTCACCGGCATCGCGCTGATTCTCACGCTGCTGGTGATGCGCCCGATCGGCCTGCAGGTCTGGCAGGAGGCGCTGGTTCCTTACGACCAGGACAAGATCGGCCTCGAACAGGCACTGCGCATCGCCGAAGCGCCCCTGTCGCGCTTCATGCTGGCCCAGACCAGCAAGAGCGCGCTGACCCAGATCGCCGGCCTGGCCGGCGAAGGCCACATCACCGATCCGAAGGAGCACGCCTTCCCGGTCAAGCTCGCCGCCTTCGTCTTGAGCGAACTGAAGACCGCCTTCCAGATCGGCTGCATGCTCTTCATCCCCTTTCTCGTCATCGACCTGGTGGTCTCCTCGGTGCTGATGGCGATGGGCATGATGATGCTCTCGCCGCTGGTCATCTCGCTGCCGATGAAGCTGCTGCTGTTCGTGCTGGTCGATGGCTGGACGCTGACCGTCAATACGCTGGTCACCAGCGTCCAGGGTTTCTGATGCTGACCCCGGACGTTGCCGTCGACCTGGTCAGCGAGAGCCTGAACCTGGTCATGCTGCTGGTCGCCATGCTGGTCCTGCCGGGCCTCGTCGTCGGCCTGGTGGTGGCCGTCTTCCAGGCCGCGACGCAGATCAACGAGCAGACGCTGAGCTTCTTGCCGCGCCTGTTGGTCACCCTGCTGGTGCTGAGCGTCATGGGCCGCTGGATGACCAGTTCGCTGATGGACTTCTGCGTCTCGGTGTTCCAGCGCGCCGCCCAGCTGGTGGCCTAGCGCGCCGGGTCGGGAATCGCCGTGGAACTCGTCTTCAGCCAGCTCCTGGGCCTCTTGAGCGCCCTGTGGTGGCCCTTCTGCCGCATCCTGGCCGCCCTGTTCGCGGCGCCGGTGCTCGGCGAAGCGATGGTGCCGGTGAGCGTGCGCGTGCTGCTGGCCTTCGTGCTGGCCATCGCCACCCTGCCCATGGCGCACGCCCCGGCCGGCATCGAGCCGTGGTCGCTGCAGGGCGTGGCGACCACCATCGAGCAGGCGGTCATCGGCGGCGTGCTGGGCCTGGCCTTCCACCTCGTGATGTCGGCGGTGATGCTGCTCGGCTACCTGGTGTCATCGCAGATGGGCCTGGCCATGGCGGTGATGAACGACCCGATCAACGGCGCCTCGTCGGACGTCGTATCGACGCTATTGAGCGTGCTGTTCATCCTCATTTTCTTCGCCGTGGACGGCCACCTGGTGCTGGCCGGCGTGATCGGCGCGAGTTTCAACGCCTGGCCGATAGGCAGCGGCCTCGACAGCCTGGCGCTGCAGGCGATGGCCTTCAACGTCGCCTGGGTGTTCTCGGCCGCGTTGCTGCTGGCGGTGCCGGTGATCTTCTCGGGCGTCGTGGTGCAGTTGGGCTTCGGCTTCCTGAGCCGCATCGCTCCCAGCCTCAACCTCTTTTCGCTGGGTTTCTCGGTGGTGACGCTGTTCGGCCTGTTCATGCTGGCCCAGCTGGTGCGCTTCATGCCCGAACACTACCTGCGCATGACCAACCAGGTGCTCGACATGCTGCACCACAGCCTGCGCGGGAGCGGCCATGGCTGAGAACGGCGACAAGACCGAAAAGCCGACCGCGCAGAAACTGCGCAAGGCCCGCGAGCAAGGCCAGATCGTGCGCTCGCGCGATGTCGCGACGGCAGTCGGCATCCTGGTCAGCTTGAAGCTCATGGTCGCCACCGCCCCCGACACCCTCGACGACTTCCGCCGCCTGTTCGCCCAGAGCTTCGTGCCCCTGGCCGGCGACGGCGTGCTCGACAACCTGTGGTCCACCGCCTTCAGCGACGCCATGTGGCTGCTGGCCAAGATGGTCCTGCCGCTGCTCGTGGTGCCGCTGGCCATCATCGTCGGCTCGCTGTTTCCCGGCGGCTGGATGTTCAACGCCACTCACCTGCAGCCGAAATTCGAGCGCCTGAGTCCGCTCTCCAACATCAAGCGCCTGTTCACCGCCAAGCACGCCAGCGACGTGGCCCTGCCCATCCTCAAGGCCATCGTGCTCGGCATCGTGCTGTACCACACCTGCAAGGACAGCGTCACCGCCTTCCTCGGGCTGCAGGCCATGACCCTGGACCGGGCGCTGGTGCACGGCGCCGAGCTGATGATGGACGGCATCATGGCGCTGTGCATGGTCTTCATCGTCTTCGCCCTGATCGACATGCCGATGCAGAATTTCGTCTTCCTGCGCGGCCAGCGCATGAGCCAGCGCGACCTCAAGGACGAGTACAAGGAAAGCGAAGGCAGCCCGGAAGTGCGCCAGCGCATCCGCCAGCTGCAGCGCCAGTTCGCCAGACGCGGCCTGCGCAGCAGCGTGCCCAACGCCGATGCGGTGATCGTCAATCCCGAACACTACGCGGTCGCCGTCAAATACGACGAGAAACGCGCCGAAGCGCCCTTCGTGGTCGCCAAGGGGGTAGATGAGATGGCCCTCTACATCCGCGAACTGGCCGGCCAGCACGCGATCCCCATCGTGCCCCTGCCGCCCTTGGCGCGCGCCATCTACAACACCAGCCAGGTGAACCAGCAGATTCCCGCCGCCCTCTACAAGGCGGTCGCCCAGGTGCTGCACTACGTGCTGCAACTGAAAGCCTTCCAGTCCGGCCGCCGCCCCGCGCAGCCGCACCTACCCGACGTCAACGTCCCTTCGCATCTGACCTGAAACCATGAATTTCCTGCGCAACCTGGCCGCCGACCTGCGGCGCAACCCGTCGATCATGCCCGTCTTCCTGATGGCCATCCTGGCGATGATCATCCTGCCGTTGCCGCCGCTGGTGCTCGACGTGTTGTTCACCTTCAACATCGTGCTCGCGGTGGTGGTGATCCTGGTCAGCGTCTCCAGCAAACGCCCGCTCGACTTCTCGGTCTTCCCGACCGTGATCCTGGCCACCACCCTGCTGCGCCTGGCGCTCAACGTCGCCTCCACCCGCGTCGTGCTGCTGCACGGCCACGAAGGCACCGGCGCGGCCGGCCGCGTCATCGAAGCCTTCGGCCATGTCGTCATCGGCGGCAATTTCGTGGTCGGCATCGTGGTCTTCGTGATCCTGATGATCGTGAACTTCGTGGTCGTCACCAAGGGTGCCGAGCGCATTTCGGAAGTCTCGGCGCGCTTCACGCTGGATGCCCTGCCCGGCAAGCAGATGGCCATCGACGCCGACCTCAACGCCGGCCTGATCAACCAGGAGAAGGCCCAGATCCGCCGCCAGGAAGTCAGCGCCGAGGCCGATTTCTACGGCGCCATGGACGGCGCCTCGAAGTTCGTGCGCGGCGACGCCATCGCCGGCATCCTGATCCTGCTGATCAACATGATCGGCGGCGTCGCCATCGGCGTCTTCATGCACGAGCTGTCGTTCGCCGACGCTTTCCGCCAGTACGCCCTGCTGACCATCGGCGACGGCCTGGTCGCCCAGATTCCGGCCATCCTGCTCTCCGCCGCGGCGGCCATCATCGTCACCCGGGTCAGCGATTCCGGCGATTTCGAAAAGCAGATCGGCCAGCAGCTGCTGGCTACGCCCAGCGTGCTCTACAGCGCCGCCGCCCTGATCCTCGCTCTGGCCGCCATTCCCGGCATGCCGTGGCCGACCTTCGTGGCTTTCGCCGCGGTGCTGGGTTACGTCGCCTGGC
>DASUZG010000475.1:0-4744 GCA_036376995.1 Azonexus sp.
TGCGGCGCCGGCGCCGCGCCGTCGGCGCCGAGGCGGGGCAGGCAGGCGCAGGCCTGGTTGCGGACCGTTTTCAGCACTTCCTGCGTGCGCGCCAGGGCGCCCTCGCCGCTGCGCTCGGCGCGCCAGGCGACGAAGGCGTCGCGGGCATCGGGCAGGCCGAGCGCCGGCGGCCAGTCGAGCAGCAGGCGCCACAGGCATTCGTGCAGCAGTTCGACCCACAGTTCGCCGTCGTCCACCGGCCGCCGCGCGTCGTTCTCCGCCGCCGCCAGCGCCGCCTGGGCGGCGGCGCGCTGGGCGTGGGCGCACAGCGTGAACAGGTAGGGCACGGCCTTGACCACGGCTTCGGGAATCTGTTCGTGGAACAGGCGCGTCAGCGGCGGCCGCTGCAGGTCCACGGCCAGATCCTGCAGGCGGCCGTCGGCCAGCCGGGCACGCACCGTCAACAGGCCGGCCGAACTCATCCGGACAACCCGAGGAAGGCGCGCCGGCCACGCCCGGCGGGGGCCGGCGGCGCCAGCGGCGCGGCGACCAGGGCCTGGTCGGCGGCCAGCGCCGTCAGCCGCGCCTGCTCATGGCTGGCGAATTCGAGCGCCGGCGAGAACAGCGAGCACAGGTGGTAGGGGCCGAGGCTGGCCTCGTCGGCGACGATGAATTCGTAGCTGCCGGAGGGAAACGACCATTCGTGCTTGCCGCCGGCGGCGACGGCCGGCCAGCGGTCGGCCCGGCCGGGCAGGCACAGGAGGTTGAGCGCCCACGGCGTGATCAGCAGGCCGGCCCAGTGGCCGTCGCCGGTGCGGCGAAAGGGCAGGGCCTCGACGCGCAGCGCCGGATTGCAGATGGGCAGGCCGGCCATGCGCGTTTCGGCGATGGCGGTGAAGGCGCTCGCCAGTTCGAGCGCCGGGTCGGCGGTCCACAGCCTCATGCGGCAAGCACCATGAACTTGTGCCGCGGCGCGTCGCAGCCCGGGCAGCACCAGTCCGCCGGCAACTCGGCGAACGGCGTGCCGGGCGCGATGCCGCGGCTGTCGTCGCCGGTGGCCGGGTCGTACACCCACCAGCAGATGCCGCACTCCAGGCGGTCCTGCGGCGCGACGGCGAGAAAGGAACCTTCGAAACGCATCTTTCCAGCCTATACAGGCTCGGCCAGCATGTCGAGATATTCGCGCAGGCGCTCCTGCGAATCGGCGAAATCCTCGGCGGCGGCCAGCGCCACTTCCGGCATGTCGACGATCTCGATGGAGTTGAGGATCAGCGTGTCCATGCTGTTGAAGTACTGCACCCACCAGACATTCTTCAGGCGCGTGCTGGTGATCCGGCAGTTGCCGTAGCCGCGCGACAGGATCGACACCTCGCGGTGGCCGAGCCAGCCGTACAGCGTGTCGAGATCGGCGTCGGACACCGGCAGCAGGGTCAGGTTGATCACGTGGGCCGCGTCGCCCGGCTGCCAGGCGGCGGCCTGCAGGCGGATTTCCTCGACCAGCGGCGGCGCGTTCATGCAGCCCTCGGGGTAGGCCGGCGCCGGCAGCTCGGCGGCCGCCGTCTGCAACATCGCCTCGGCCAGCACCGGCGGCATCGCCCCGCTTTCCAGGCGGTCGGCCAGGAAGCGCCCGTCGTCGGCCACTTCCAGCACCCGCCACAGGCCGGCGAAGGCCGTTTCCTGCACCCGCCAGTGGCGCGGCGCGGTGGTGAAGGCGCTGACTTCGCCGAAGCCGAGCGACTGGCCGATCACCTCGCGCACGGCGGCCGGCCGGGCCAGCAGGTCGAGCGTGACGCCGGCGGCGAAGCCTGCGCGCTCCAGCCGGGCGAGCAGGTCGCCGAGCAAGGCGGCGGCGGCGGCGACGGATTCGGGCGCGGCGTCGTCCGGCAGGCGCGGTGCGGCGAACACCTGCATCGACGGCAGCGGCAGGTAGGCCGGCGCTTCCTCGCCCTGCGAGCCGGGCCCCATCGCCACCACCGACACCGGGAAGGGGCGCAGCGCGTGCGGGTTCATGCGCAGGCTCCCGACGGCGCGACGCGCACCGCGATGCCGATCGGCCTGGGCTGCGGCGGACCGCTCAGCAGCTTGGCGATCTCGTACTGGTAGGCCGACCAGTCGCGGATGCCGTTGATGCTGCCGAGATAGCTGCCGGCGCGCAGGAAGACCACGGCCGGGGCGCGGCCGATGCCGAATTGCGCGAGCAGCGCCGGCGCCGCCTCGGGGCCGGCGACCAGGCGCACGATCTCGTCGCCCAGGGGTTTCAGCGCTTCCGGCAGGATCACGCAGGCATCGAGCACTTCCGGGTTGCGCTGCGGGTCCTCGGTCAGCAGCACGGCGCACAGGCCTTCGGGAAAGGCGGGCGCCGCGGCCAGGCGGACGAAGCCGTGTTTCTGCTGCAGGCGGCCGATGGCCGTTTCGAGGCGTTCGAGGGCGGTCAGGCCGGGGGCGAGATGCAGGCTCATGAGGGTTCCTTCCGGAGAAAATCGGGCAGTCGGGGTTCGCGGTCGAGGTCGGCGAAGAAGGCCGAGAAGTCGCTGGCGCCGGCCTGCGCCGCGGCCAGCGCGGCCAGCGCGGCGGCAATGGCGGCGGCCCGCTCGGCACTGATGACTTCGCGCGCCGCGCCGAGAAAAGTCAGCAGCCAGGTGCCGGGCGGCTGTTCGCCGACCAGGCTCAGGTCGATGCGGACATCGCCGTCGCGCCCGGCACAGCGGGCGAAATGGGCGCCGGATTCCAGCACCTGGACGGGCAGGCCGAGGCACATGTCAGGCCAGGGCCGGCTTGAGGAAGCGGGCGTCGCCCAGGCGGCAGGCCTGTTCGGCGCTCGGCCGGCCGCTTTCGTAGACGTCGAGGGCCAGCGCCGGGTCGGTCAGCGCCGCGGCCGCGCCGTCGCGCAGCCGGCCGCTGACGCCCCAGCGTTCCAGCCAGTCGAGCGCCCGATTCAGCGCCGGTACCATCTGCGCCCGCACCGACGGGCGCAGGCTGCCGCCGTAGTCTTCCAGTTCCTCGGCCTGGACGCCGAGCAGCACCAGTTCGCCGGGCAGCTTGCCGGTCAGCTCGGCGGCCATCAGCACTTCCTGGAAGCCGGTCTGGTGCAGGCTCATCTTCTTGGCGCCCATGAAGCGCGGCACCTCGTCGCCGACGACCACGCGCAGGCTGCCCGGCGCATCGCCGTAATCGACCGCGTCGAAGACCAGCAGGCAGTCGGCTTCCTGCACGTAGGGCAGCAGGTACAGGCCCTGGGTGCCGCCATCCATCAGCGTCACGTGGTCGGGAAAGGACCAGCCGGCGTGCAGCGCCTCGACGCAGCGCACACCGAAGCCTTCGTCGGCCCACAGCAGGTTGCCGATGCCGAGGACCAGAATCCGTTTGTTCATGTTTTCCTCTGGGGAAAAAGACCCCGGGCACCGAAGTGCGCCGGGGTTAACGCAAGGTAAATCGATCGGGCGGCGCTCAGTCCTTGAACATGCGCCAGCCGGAAACCATCGTCGAGATCAGCGACTGGCGGCTCATGATGTCCTCGCGGATCGCCGCATAGACATGCACCAGCACGAAGGTCATCATGATCCACATGCCCAGCCGGTGCAGGTTATGCACCTGCAGCGAGCCGCCCAGCGCCGGAATGACCCAGCCGAACAGCCGGTCGCTCCAGTGGCCGAGGCCGGCACCCTCGCTGTAGAGCGCGAAGCCGGTGAACAGCATGCCGACCGCCAGCACCGTGAAGAAGAAGAACATCATCAGCTGCGCCATCGGGTTGTGGCCGACGTACTTCTTCGGCGTCTTCTCGAGGAACAGGTACCAGCGCAGCTCGAAGAAGACTTCGCTCCACCACTGGCGGTTGCCGAGCGGCAGCTTGAAGATCTGCTTGGCGTGGTGGTTGCCGACGATGGCCCAGTACACCCGGCCGAGCAGGCCGACGGCGAAGAGGTAGGCAGCGGCGAAGTGGGCGAAGCGGATGTAGCCCATCAGGAAATTCTCCGCGGCCTCGCCCGGCACCGTCGGCAAGGGTTTGCCGATGAAGTAGCCGGTCACCGCCAGGACCACCATGCACAGGGCGTTGACCCAGTGCCACAGGCGGACCGGCGCTTCGTAGACATAGATCGAACGCACCTGCTTGCCGTGCCGTTCGGCTTCCAGCATGTCCTGTTGCGAAAGCATGATCAGCCCTCCTCAGCGGACTTTGACCGACGTCATTTCCTGGCCGTCCGGGCTCATCACGTGCGTCGAGCAGGCCAGGCAGGGATCGAAGGAATGCAGCGTGCGCAGGATTTCCAGCGGCTCGTCGGCCTTGGCCACCGGCGTGTCCATCAAGGACGCCTCGAACGCCCCGATCTGGCCCTTGTGGTCGCGCGGCCCGCCGTTCCAGGTGGTCGGCACGACGCACTGGTAATTGTCGATCTTGGTGTCCCTGATCCTGATCCAGTGGCCGAGCGCGCCGCGCGGCGCCTCGGTGAAGCCGGCGCCCATCGCCTCCTGCGGCCAGGTCGACGGTTCCCACTTGGCGATGTTGGCGGTGTTGAGGT
This sequence comes from Azonexus sp., assembly GCA_036376995.1. GTDB lineage: Bacteria > Pseudomonadota > Gammaproteobacteria > Burkholderiales > Rhodocyclaceae > Azonexus. Next base: position 4,497 of record DASUZG010000475.1, read on the forward strand.
CGCCGGCCTTCAGGTTGGCCATCAGCTTGGCGAATTCCTTTTGCTGCAGCTTGACGCAGTAGGCCGTCTCCAGGCCGCGCGCGGCGGTGCGGCCGAGGGTCGAGAACAGCGCCGTGACCGGCACGTCGAGCTTCTTCAGGGCGCCGTCGACCAGGGCGTGGATTTCCGGGTACTGCTTCGGCTGCAGGTAGCCGAGCACCATCCGCGGCAGGCAGCCGACTTCCATGGCGTGGCCGCGCCAGCGCGGG
>DASUZG010000476.1:0-9105 GCA_036376995.1 Azonexus sp.
GGTCTACCGCGCCCGCAAGCCGGTCTTTGCCGCCCTCTACGGCAACGACAAGCTCGGCGACAGCCAGGGTGCCGGCGCCCGTGTCCAGGTGCTCGACGTCGTCGAAAGCACCGAGCCGGCGGCCAAGGCCTACGAGCCGGGCAACCCGCTGGCCAATGCCGAGGGCGTGGTGTTCTACCCCAACGTCAATCCGGTCGCCGAGATGACCGACATGATGTCGGCCTCGCGCGCCTTCGAGACCAATATCGAAGTGCTGCAACGCGTCAAGACGATGCAGATGTCGCTGCTCAAACTGGGAGAGTCCTGAAATCATGCAGACCAACCTATTCACCAGCGGCCAGAACAGCGGCGCCGCAGCCAGCGCGGCGCCCGCCGGCAACATCGCCGACAGCCCCTCCGACCTGTTCACCAAACTGCTGGTCGCCCAGGTCAAGAACCAGAATCCGCTGGAGCCCACCGACCCCAGCCAGTTCGTCAACCAGCTGACGCAGTTGAGCCAGATGGAATCGCTCAAGCAGCTGTCCAGCCAGGCCGCCGCCAACGCCAGCATGCTGCAGAGCATGCAGGTGCTGGCCATGGGCGCCCAGGTCGGTTCGCAGTTGAGCGTGCAGAGCGACCGCGTGCAATTGGGCGACAAGTTGATCCAGGGCAGCTTCGCCCTGGGCAACGCCAGCGCCCAGACGACCGTGGTGCTGACCGCCGCCGACGGCAGCGAAAAGCGCGTCGAGCTCGGCACCCGCTCGGCCGGCGACGTCAATTTCACCCTCGATCCGGCCCGTCTCGGCCTGCCGGCCGGCAGCTACGGCCTGCGCGTCGAAACCGCCAGCGGCGAACTGCCGCCGGTCGAAATCACCGGCGACCTCGCCAGCGTCAAGCTCTCGCCGAGCGGCGGGATCGCCCTCAATGTCACCGGCGTCGGCGAAGTGCTGCCGTCCGCCGTCACGCGCTTCAACGGTCGCCAGACCGCCTCCGCCTCCTGAAAGGAAACCCGCCATGAGTTTCGACATTGCCCTGTCCGGCATCAACGCCATCAATGACGAGCTGGACACCATCAGCAACAACATCGCCAACTCCGGCACCTTCGGCTTCAAGTCGAGCCGCGCCAACTTCGCCTCGATGTACGCCGGCCTGTCGCCGGTCGGCACCCGCGTCGGCTCGCTGACGCAGAGCATCGACGCCGGCGGCAGCGTGCTCAGCACCGGCCGCGGCATGGATGCGGCGATCCAGGGGCGCGGCTTCTTCGTCGCCAAGGACACCACCGGCGCCATGGTCTACACCCGCGTCGGCATCTTCTCGACCGACAAGGACGGCTACGTGGTCGACAGCTTCGGCCGCCGCGCCCAGGGCTACGGCGCCGTCGCCGGCGGCACCGCGCTCGGCACCCCGGGCGACCTGCAGGTGCCGACCGGGCAGATCGCCGCCCAGGCCACCGACACGGTCAAGTACGTCGGCAACCTGTCGGCCGACTGGAGCGCCCCGGCCGTCGCCCCGTTCAATGCCGCCGATCCGCAGTCCTTCAACAGCTCGATGGTCTCGGTGGTCTACGACTCGCTGGGCAACAAGCACAGCCTGACCCAGTACTTCGTCCATAGCGGCGTGAACCAGGTCACCGTCAATTACACCTTCGACGGCGCGCCGCTGGCCACCACGTCGACGCTCACCTTCAACACCGCCGGCCAGATGACCGCCCCGGCCGCGCCGGTGGCCCTGGCGCTCGGCACTCCGGCCGGTGCCGCCGCGCTGGCCGTCAATCTCAACTACGCCGGCACCACCCAGTTCGCCGGCGAAGCGGTGACCACGGTCAACAACGCCAACGGCTACGCGTCCGGCGTCATGACCGGCGTCCAGCTCGACGAGGACGGCTCGGTCATGGCCCAGTACAGCAACGGCCAGAAGCAGGCGATCGGCACCCTGGCCCTGGCCACCTTCCCCAACGAGAACGGCCTGACCGCGATCAGCGACACCGCCTGGACGACCAACAAGGATTCCGGTGAGCCGCTGTACTTCGCGCCCGGCGTCGGCATCGCCGGCACCCTGGCGGTCGGCGCCCTGGAGCAGTCCAACGTCGACGTGGCCTCCGAGCTGGTCGGCCTGATGACTTCGCAGCGCAACTACCAGGCCAACACCAAGGTCATCTCGACCGAAAACCAGATGATGCAAGCCCTGATGCAGGCGGTGTAACGAGCCATGGACGCACTGATCTACACCGTGATGAGCGGCGCCGACCGGGCCATGAAGGCCCAGCAGGTGCTCGCCAACAACCTGGCCAACCTCGAGACCCCGGGCTTCCGCGCCGACCTCGAAGTGGCCACCACCTACGACGTGCCGGGCTCCGGCTACGACGCCCGGCACATGAGCCAGCTTCAGGCCGACACCGTCTCGGCGCGCCAGGGGGCGGTGCGCGAGACCGGCCGCGAGCTCGACGTCGCGGTGCAGGATCAGGGCTACCTGACGGTGCAGTGGCAGAACGGCGAAGCCTATACCCGCGCCGGCGGCCTGATGGTCGGCGGCGACGGCACGCTGACCATCAACGGCCGGCCGGTACTGGGCGACAGCGGCCCGATCGTGCTGCCGACCTACACCCGGTTGTCCATCGGCGTCGATGGCACGATCTCGGTCCAGGAACCGGGCCAGAGCGAAATGCAGCCGATCGACCGCCTGAAGCTGGTCAAGCCGGAACCGGCCAGCGTCACCAAGAACGAAGCCGGCCTCGTCGTGCCGCGCGACGGCGTGCCGCTGGCGGCCGATGCGACGGTGATGGTCAAGAGCGGCCATCTCGAAGCCAGCAACGTTTCCGCCGTCGAGGAAATGGTGGCGACGATGACTCTGAGCCGCGATTTCGAAATCCAGATGAAGCTCTACAAGGCCGCCGACGGGATGGCCGAGGCAGGCAACCGCCTGATCCGCGACTGAACGCTCAAGACAAGGAAAAACCATGAATCCCATCATGTGGATCAGCAAGACCGGCATGCAGGCCCAGGACGACAAGCTGCAGGCCATCGCCAACAACATCGCCAACGCCAATACGGTCGGCTTCAAGCGCGACCGCGTCATGTACGAAGACCTGTTCTACCAGATCGAGCGCCAGCCCGGCTCCCAGCGTGACGATGCGACGCTGTCGCCGAACGGCGTGCAGCGCGGCAACGGCACGCGCATGGTCGGCACCCAAAAGGTGTTCACCAACGGCAGCCTGCAGACCACCGGCCAGTCGCTCGACGTCGCCATCCTCGGCCAGGGCTTCCTGCAGGTCGAACTGCCCGACGGCAAGACCGCCTACACCCGCGCCGGCCAGCTGCAACTGAACGCCGACGGCCGCCTGGTCAATGCCCAGGGCCTGCCGCTGATGCCGCAGATCACCGTGCCGGCCAACGCCACCAGCATCAGCATCGGCGAGAACGGCATGGTCGCGGCGACGGTCGCCGGGGCCACGGTGCCGACCGAACTCGGCCAGCTGACGCTTGCCCACTTCGTCAATCCGACCGGTCTGCTGGCCCTCGGCGACAACCTCTACCAGGAGACCACCGCCAGCGGCACGCCGACCGAAGGCGTGCCGGGCACCGAGGCCTTCGGCAAGATCAAGCAGGGCACGCTGGAATCGTCCAACGTCCAGGTGGTCGAGGAAATGGTCGACATGATCGCCGCCCAGCGCACCTACGAGATGAACACCAAGGTGCTGTCGGCCGCCGACAACATGATGCAGTACCTGTCGCAGGCGGTCCGCTGATGCGCCATCTGCTCGCCTGCGCCGCGGCGGCGCTCCTTTCCGCCTGCGCCGTCCTGCCGCCCGAGCCGCCGCCGCCGGGCGACGCGCCGCTGCCGGTGGCACCGCAGGTGCGCAAGGGCCAGTCGGGCGGCGTCTTCGCCAGCGACACCGCCTGGTCGCTGGTCTCGGACGCCCGCGTCTTCCGTTCCGGCGACGTGCTGACGGTGCTGCTGCAGGAGACGACGCAGGCCAGCAAGAACGCCGACACCCAGATCGGCAAGAGCAGCAGCGCCGGTGCCACGCCCGTGATCATCGGCAGCAAGACCTTCAATACCAACATCAGCATGGAAGCGCAGCGCGATTTCAACGGCGGCGCCACCAGCACCCAGCAGAACACCCTGCGCGGGGCGATCACGGTCGTCATCCTCGGCGTGCTGCCCAACGGCCTGTTGCACGTGCAGGGCGAAAAGAGCCTGTACCTCAACCAGGGCGAGGAAATGATCCGCGTCAGCGGCTACGTCCGCCCGGCCGACATCGATACCGAGAACCGCGTTTCCTCGCAGCGCATCGCCAATGCGCGCATCGTCTATGCCGGCAAGGGAACGCTGGCCGACGCCAACAATCCCGGCTGGCTGACCCGCTTCTTCACCAGCCCCTGGATGCCTTTCTGAGTCACGCCCCATGAACGCCCGCCTTATCTCCTCCTGCCTCCTTGCCTTGCTGCTGACGGCCGCGCTGCCGGCCGGCGCCGCCCAGGCCCTGCGCAATCTCGTCAATGTCGAAGGCGTGCGCGAGAACCAGCTGGTCGGCTACGGCCTGGTGGTCGGCTTGAACGGCAGCGGCGACAGCACCCAGGCCAAGTACTCCGGCCAGTCGGTCGGCAATCTCCTGAAGCAGTTCGGCGTCAAATTGCCCGAGCGCATCGACGCCAAGTCGAAGAACACTGCCGCGGTCATGATCAGCGCCACCTTCCCGCCCGGCTACCGCAAGGGCCAGACCATCGACCTCACCGTTTCCTCCTTGGGCGACGCCAAGAGCCTGCGCGGCGGCACCTTGCTGCTGACGCCGCTGCGCGCCGCCGACGGCGAAACCTACGCGCTCGGCCAGGGCAGCGTCGTGGTCGGTGGCCTCACCGCCCAGGGCAACAGCGGCTCCAGCGTCACCGTCAATACGCCGACGGCGGGCCGCATTCCCAACGGCGCCACCATCGAGCGCGAAATCGAGAGCGATTTCGATACCCGCCCGACCGTGCGCCTGAACCTCAAGCGCCCCAATTTCCAGACCGCCACCAATATCGTCGAGACCATCAAGCGCAAGTACGGCGACATCGCCAGCACCCGCGATGCGACCAGCGTCGATGTCATCGCGCCGGCCCATCCGACCCAGCGCGTCGCCTTCGTCGCGGCGCTGGAAGACCTCAACATCGAAGTCGGCAAGGCGGCGCCGAAAGTCATCTTCAATTCGCGCACCGGCACCGTGGTCATTTCCGAAGGCGTGCGCGTGCGGCCGGCGGCGGTGTCGCACGGCGCGCTCAAGGTGGTGATTTCGGAAACGCCGATGGTCAGCCAGCCGGCTCCGTTCAGCCGTGGCGGCACGACCACCGTGACGCCGCAGTCGCGCGTCTCGGTCGATCAGCCGGCCGCGCGCATGTTCAAGTGGCCGCCCGGTTCGACGCTGCAAGCCATCGTCGATGCGGTCAACAGCACCGGCGCCACCCCCGACGACATCATGGCCATCCTGCAGGCGCTCGACCAGGCCGGCGCCATCGATGGCGAACTGATCGTGATCTGAGGCCCGCCATGCGCGTGAACGACCAAACTCCGCTCGCCCTGACCGAAACCAACGCCGACGCACCGGCCGCCCAGCCGGCGGCCAACCCGCTGCAGGCCAAGGCCGAGAAGGCGGCGGAGAAGTTCGAAGCCTTCTTCATCGCCGAGATGATGCGCCAGATGCGGCGCACCGCCCGCGAATTCGGCGACCAGGAAAGCCGCGACAAGACCGCCGACGACATGCTCGACCTCGCCCACGGCCTGGTTGCCGACACCCTGGCCGGGCAGCATGCCTTCGGCGTCGCCGACCTGATCCTGCGCCAGGTCATGCCGAGCGTGCAGGCCGCGAACTTGGCCACCAACACGGCCGAACAAAAAGAATTTAAGTCCGACGCGCCGCCGGTCGCCTTGAACAAGTAAGGAGCGCCCGCTCCACCCAATTCCGCGCGAGACCACCGTTTCATGACCATCATCAACAACGCCTTGACCGGCTCCCTGGCTGCCCAGGCCGCCCTCAAGACCTCCAGCCAGAACGTCGCCAACGTGATGACGCCGGGGTATACGCGCCAGGGCGTGCTGCTGTCGTCGGTCTTTCTCCGGAACGGCAATGGCATCAATCCGGGCGACGGCGTCGCAGTGCCCTCGCTGATCCGCTTCAGCGATGGCTACAAGAACCAGCAGATGTGGCAGGCGGCCTCCAGCCTCGGCCAGTATTCGACCGCCCAGCCCTACCTGACCCAGCTCGAACAGGTGATGGGCGACGACACCACCAACATCAACGCCGGCATGGACATCTTCTTCGGCGCGCTGAACGCCGCCAGCGTCGAGCCGACTTCGAGCCCCTTGCGCCAGCAGGTGATCACCGCCGCCGGCGCCATGGCCCAGCGCTTCAACAACCTGCGCCAACTGCTCGCCACCCAGCGCCAGAGCGTCTCGCAGCAGCGTACGGCGGTGGTCGGCCAGATCAACGAGCTGACCCGCGACATCGCGCTCCTTAACCAGAAGATCGCCGCCACCGGCGCGACCGGCGCCATTCCCTCGGGGCTGGCCGACGAGCGCGACCGCAAGATCGACCAACTGGCCGGTTTCGTCGGCGTGCAGGTGATCGACCAGGCGGACGGCTCGCGCAATGTCGCGCTGCGCGGCGGCGGCCAGCCGCTGGTCGTCGGTTCGGTGGCCGCGACGATGAGCGTGCAGGGCAATCCGGACGGCTCGCAGACGCTGAAGCTGGCCTTCGCCAAGGAATCCTTCACGCTGGTCAACGGCAATCTCGGTGGCCAGCTGGGCGGCCTCGACGAGTTCGAAAGCAAGGTGCTGATGCCGCTGACCCAGTCCATCGCCGACATGGCCAGCGGCCTGGCGACCAAGGTCAATGCCCAGCTCGCCGCCGGCTACACCATGAGCGGCGCGCCCGGCAGCCCGCTGTTCGACTTCGACCCGACCAGCACCAACGCCATGCTGAAGACCACCGCCGGCCTGGTCGGCCAGGATCTCGGCTTTTCCAGCAGCGCCACGGTGGCCGGCAACAGCGACAACCTGCTGGCGGTGATCGACCTCAAGAACCAGCCGGTGCCGGTTTCCTCGCTGGGCAGCTCGCTCTTGGGCGACGCCTACACGCAACTGGTCGGCAAGCTCGGCACCGACAGCCAGCAGAACGAAGCCTCGATGAGCACCGCGCAGACCGTGCGCGACCAGGCCGAGGAAAGCTGGAAGTCGTCGAGCGGCGTCAACAGCGACGAGGAAGCCATCAACCTGGTCCAGTACCAGCAGATGTACCAGGCCAACATGAAGGTCATCGCGGTCGCCAACCAGTTGTTCGACGCCACCCTGGCGATGTTCGGTTAAGGAGAAACAGGATGCGCATCGCCAGCACGCAATACCACGCCACCATGAACAGCGCCCTGCAACGCGCTTCGGTGGCCGTCGAGGATCTGCTGCAGCAGATGGCTTCCGGCCAGCGCCACATGCTGCCGTCCGACGACCCGGTGGCCAACGTCCGCCTGTCGCGCCTGGCGCGCGAGGAAGCCGGCCTCGGCCAGTACCGCTCGAACATCACCGCCCTGCAGAGCCGCCTGCAGCAGAACGAATCCATCCTCGACGGCATGGTCCAGGACATGCAGCAGGCGCGCGAACTGATGGTCTGGGCAGCCGACGGCAGCAACACCTCGGAAGACGTGAACGCCATGGCGAGCTCCCTGCGCTCGCTGCGCGACAGCCTGTTCTACACCTCTAATACCCGCGACCACGAAGGCCGCTTTATGTTCTCCGGCACGGCGGTGACCTCGGCCACCATCGTCTATGACGGCACCGCCGCCCTCGGCGCCCGCTACAGCTTCACCGGCAACACCGGCACGCAGAACGTGGTGGTCGGCAACGGCGTGACCCAGGGCGCCAACGTCGACCTGAACGGCATGGAAACCCTGCTCAACCAGCTCGACGAGGCGGTGGCCGCCCTCTCGGCGCCCGGCGCCGACGTCAACAGCCCGGCCGTGCGCACCATCGTGGTGGCCGGCCTCGACGGCCTCGATACGGCCCTGAATAGCGTCGCCGGCAAGATCGCGGGCCTGGGCGGCGCCCAGAACATTCTCGATACCCTCGATGGCAATCATGCCAACGTCAGTCTCTCCAACAAGCAGGCGCTGATCACCCTCGGCCAGCTCGACTACGGCGATGCCGCCGTGCGCCTCAACGCCTACACCTCGGCCCTGCAATCGACGCAGAAGGCCTACGGCAAGGTCAGCGCGCTGTCGCTGTTCGACGTGATTTAAGGAGGGCGAAGACCAACGATGCGGATCGCGCCACTCAACATCAATCGCCCGGCCGTCGACGACGGCACCGTCGACCAGGCCCAGGGGGCCGCGTTACAGAAATCGCTCCCGGCGGCGACGCAGGCCGAGACCGCCAAGGCCGAGGCGGCCAAGCCCCTGCCGCGCGCCGGCGGCCAGTGGGACTTGCAGCTCAACGAGCAGCTCGCCAAAGGCCAGCAGGCGCTCGCCTATCTCGACCAGCTCGAAACCCGCCTGCAGGGGCTGAAATCCGATCTCGCCGTGCGCCTCTCCCGCGAGCAGGGCAGCGACGATGCCGAGCTGAACGGCAAGCTGCGCGACGTCGCGAACCTCTGGCAGCAGCGCCAGAACGCCGCCGGCGGCCATCTCGACGGCCGCCTGCAATACAACGCCGCCACTCCGGCACGTCAGCAGTTCAAGATTCGCGGCCTCGACAGCAACACGCTGCAGTCGGGCGACAAGGAAACCCTGGCCTTTTCGGTGGGCGGCATCGGCCAGCGCCTGCTGGTCGCGGCAGTCGACCCGAAACTATCGGAAGCGGCGCTTGCCCGTCGCTTCGACCAGGCGCTGGCGCCGGCCGACATCCGCGTCACGCCGGACAAAGCGGGCGGCCTCAATTTCAGCGTGCCGGAAGCGGCCTGGCCGACGGTGCGCGATACGCTGGCAGTGAAGGGTTCGGGTGGCCGTTTCCCGAGCGGACAACTGACCCGCGTGCGCACCGATGCCGAAGCCGACGCCATCCGCCCCGGCAACTGGCAGACCGGCAATCCCGAAGTGCTGCGCCGCAGCCTGGCCGAAGTGATCGACGCCCTGGCCCGCATCCGCCAGGCCCGCGACATGATCCACC
>DASUZG010000477.1:0-2005 GCA_036376995.1 Azonexus sp.
AGCTGCTGAAGGCCATGCTGTAATACGAGCGCAAGCTCAGCAACAAGGCGGGCCGCGAGCCCGCCTTTTTTTCGTCCCGCATTCCGGAGAAGATCATGGCCTTGTTCCTCAGCGAAAACGACGTCAGGCAAGTGCTGACCATGGAAATGGCGCTTGACGGCGTCGAGTCGGCGCACCGCGACCTAGCGCTCGGGCAGGCACTCGATACGCCGCGCCAGCGCAGCCGGTTGCCGCAGACCGTGCTGCACATCTTGCAGGGGGCGCTGCCGGCCCAGGGCGTGCTCGGCTACAAGGCCTACACCAGCAACCGCAGCGGCAACCGCTTCCTCGTCCATCTGTTCGATGCCGCCAGCGGCGGCCTGCGGGCGGTGCTCGAGGCCGATTACCTGGGCATGATGCGCACCGGCGCCGCCAGCGGCGTCGCGGCACGCTGGCTGGCCCGGCCCGCTGCCACCGTCGCCGGCGTCGTCGGCGCCGGCGGGCAGGCCGAGGGCCATGTCCGGGCGCTGTGCGCGGCGCTGCCGCTGGAGCGGGTCAAGGTCTTCAGTCGCCGCGCCGAGAAGCTGCAGGATTTCTGCGCCCGGCTCAGTGCCGCCACCGGCGTTGCCGTCGTGCCGGCCGCCAGCGCCGAGGAAGCCGTGCGCGGCAGCGATGTGATCGGCACCGTGACCACCGCCGCACAACCATTGTTCGAAGCCGACTGGCTGGCGGAGGGAACGCACATCAATGGCGCCGGCTCAAATGCGCTGATCCGCCAGGAACTGTCCGAAGCCACCATCCGGCGCTGCAGCCTGGTGGCCGTCGATACCGTGCCGACCGCCCTGGCCGAGGCCGGCGACCTGTTGCCGCTGCTCGAAAAAGGGCGCTTGCAGGCACGCCAGTTGGTCGAACTGGGCGACATCATCGTCGGCCGCCACGGCGGTCGCGTGGCGGCCGGCGACATCACGCTGTTCGAGTCGCAGGGGCTGGCGATCCAGGATCTCGCGGTGGCGCTGCGCGTCGTCGCCGCCGCCGAAGCCGCGGGTCTCGGCCGGGAATGGCCGCTGCCGTGAGGTTTGACCGCGCCGCCGAGTCCGCGTAACAATGCAGTCACCGTGCATTCGGCATGAAAGGCCATGGATAGAGGGGAAGGGATGGCGCAGTCGGCGTTCTGGAAGGCGGAGCGGGTTCTCGGCATCGCGCTGACGCTGGTCGCGCTTGCCATCGCCGCGGCCGGACTGCTGTTCGGTGCCAGCCTGTGGATACCGCTAGCCGCCGCCAGCCTGCTGCTAGTCGGCCATCTGTTGTTGCGGGGTTTTCGCCGTCGGCAGGCGCGTGAACGCGGCCAGGCGGGCTCGCCGCTCGCATCCGCGGCGTCCAATCGCATGCTGGCGCTCGCCTATCAGGGACAGGGCCAACTCGATCTGGCTTTCGAGACCTTCCGTCTGTGCCCGATGGACGACGGGCTGATGGAGAACCTCTACAACCTGGCGCTAGACTATGAGCGCCGGCGCCAATTCGACCGGGCCGAGGCGGTATTTCGCACCATGGCCGGACACGATCCGGGCTTTCGTGACATTGCCCGGCGTTTAAGTCGCAGCGGGCAGCCGTCGGCGCCGCTGCCGGGCGCCGGCGCGGCCGGCCTGCCGATGCTTGGCCGCTACCGGCTGGCGAAGGAGCTGGGCAAGGGGGCGATGGGGGTCGTCTATCTCGGGCACGATCCGCAGAGCGATCGGATGGTTGCCATCAAGACCATGGCCCTGGCCCAGGAATTCGAGGCCGGCGAGTTGGCGGAGGTCAAACAGCGTTTCTTCCGCGAGGCGGAAACGGCCGGCCGGCTCAGTCATCCGAACATCATCACGATGTTCGAGGCCGGCGAGGAGCGCGATCTGGCCTACATCGCGATGGAGTTCATCGAGGGCAACGATCTGGTGCCACTGTGCAAGCCAGGGCACCTGCTGCCGTTGCCGGTGGCGCTCTCGATCGCCGCCCGCGTCGCCGATGCGCTCGATTATGCGCATGCGCA
>DASUZG010000478.1:0-2020 GCA_036376995.1 Azonexus sp.
CAAGGACCAGTACGGCGATGCCTGTGAGAACTGCAGCACCGTGTACTCCGCCACCGCGCTGAAGAATCCCTACTCGACGCTGTCGGGTGCCAAGCCGGTCCTGAAGAGCTCCGAGCACCATTTCTTCAAGCTGTCGGACCCCAAGTGCAAGGCCTTCGTCCGGCAATGGCTTGAAACCGAGAAGCGGCTGCAGTCCCAGGTGGTGAACAAGGCGAAGGAATGGCTCGACGGCACCGGCGACAAGGCCCTGACCGACTGGGACATCTCGCGCGATCCGCCCTACTTCGGCATCCGCATCCCGGACATCCAGGACGAGAAGTACCTGTACGTCTGGCTCGACGCGCCGATCGGGTACTTGGCGAGCCTGAAAAACTACTGCGCGAAGAAGAAGCTCGACTTCGACCAGCTGCTGGCCGATCCCAAGCTCGAGCAGATCCACTTCATCGGCAAGGACATCATCTACTTCCACACCCTGTTCTGGCCGGCGATGCTGAAGTTCGCCGGCTACAAGATCCCCGACCACGTCTGGGTGCACGGCTTCATCACCGTGTCGGGCGACAAGATGTCGAAGTCGCGCGGCACCGGCATCAGCCCGCTGCGCTACCTCGAGCTCGGCATGAACCCCGAGTGGCTGCGCTACTACATCGCCGCCAAGCTCAACGCCAACGTCGAGGACCTCGACTTCAACCCCGACGACTTCCTCGCCCGCGTCAACAGCGACCTGGTCGGCAAGTACGTCAACATCGCGAGCCGCGCCGCCGCCTTCATCTCGCGGCAGTTCGACGGCCGGCTTGCCGGTGAAGGTGAGAACGCCCGCGACGCCCTCGCCATCGGCGGCGAGATCGCCGCCGCATACGAGGCGCGGGAGTTCGGCAAGGTGGTGCGCGAGGTGATGGCGATCGCCGACCGCGTCAACCAGCGCTTCGACCAGGCCAAGCCGTGGGAGCTGGCGAAGGACCCGGCCAGGCGCGAAGAGCTGCACCGCGCCTGCAGCGACGCGATCCACGCTTTTTTCACGCTCACCGTCTACCTCGCGCCGATGCTGCCGGCGACCGCAGCCAGGGTCGCGCGGGAGCTTTTTGGCATCAACCGGGAGCTGGCCTTCGAAGACCGCAAGCTGCGGCCGGAGGCGATTCGTCCGTTCAAGCACCTCCTGACCCGGGTCGAGGACAAGCAGCTCGATCAGCTGTTCGACGTCCAATCGGTGCCGCAGGCGTCGGCGCCGCAGCGCCATGCCGAGAAGCAGCAGGCCGCAGCCAAGGAGCAGTCCGTGACCGACCACATCAGCATCGACGATTTCAACAAAATTGACCTTCGCGTGGCGCGGATCGCCAAGGCCGAGCACGTCGAGGGGGCCGACAAGCTGCTCAAGCTGACCCTGGATACCGGCGACGGCACGCGCACCGTTTTCGCCGGCATCAAGTCGGCGTATGCCCCTGAAAAGCTGGAGGGCCGGCTGACGGTAGTGGTGGCGAACCTCGCCCCCCGGAAGATGAAATTCGGGGTCTCGGAGGGCATGGTTCTGGCTGCGTCTGGGGAAGGCGCCGGAGCAGAACCGGGCATTTTTCTCATTTCCCCGGACGCGGGAGCGCGGCCGGGCATGCGCGTAAAATAGCCCGGTCGCGGCCCCAGAGCCGCCTAACGGCTAAGACGGCAGGAAACCCGTGGTCGAGAGCACCAGCCGAACGCTGGTCTGCAGCGTCCTGTTCCTCGACATCGCCGAGTATTCGAGGAAGCCGGTCGCCGAGCAGCTGCAGCTCAAGCAGGCCTTCAACCGCATCCTGGGCGAGGCCCTGGAGCAGGTGGCGCCGCGCGACCGCATCATCCTCGACACCGGCGACGGCGCGGCGGTGACCTTCATGGGCGACCCCGAGGACGCGCTGTTCTCGGCCATGGCGATGCGCGACATGTGCGGCACCGTTCCGGTGCGCCTGGGCGTCAACCTCGGCCCGGTGCGCCTGGTGAAGGACCTCAACGGGCAGATGAACATCATCGGCGACGGCATCAACGTCGCGCAGCG
>DASUZG010000479.1:0-11506 GCA_036376995.1 Azonexus sp.
GCTCATCTTGGCCAGCACGTAGGCGGTGTAGCCGCGCTTGGCGGAGGGCGAGGTGACGGCGCCGTGGCCGGCGCGGTGGTAGTGCAGGTACTGGTTGGCGAACTGGCGGCGGGCGGTGGTGATCATGCCCGGGCCGCCGACGTAGCCGTCGACCAGGAAGGCGACCTTGTCGGCATCCGGGCCGAAGGTGCGCAGGATGTACTCGCCGCGGGCCACCATCTCGTGGTGGTCGTCGGCGGTGATGTTGGCCGAGAACAGCTTGGCTTCGCCGGTCTCGTCCATCGCCCGCTTCATCGCGTCGTACACCAGCGGGATGGTCTGCCGCATCGGGGCGAAGGGCTGGTTGCCCTGCGGCTCGTCGTTCTTGATGAAATCGCCGCCCAGCCAGAACTCGTAGGCGGCGCGGGCGAAGGGCTCGGGGCGCAGGCCGAGCTTGGGCTTGATGATGGTGCCGGCGATGTAGCCGCCGTCCTTGACCGGCCGGCCGAGCAGGCGCCAGAGGTCGGAAATGTCCTTGGCCGGGCCGTCGAACAGTTCGATGGCGCGGCGCGGCACGTAGAAGTCGACCATCTTGGCGTACTCGATGTCGCCCATGCCCTGGTTGTTGCCGATGGTCAGCGTCAGGAAGGAGACCAGCATCATGCGGCCGTCGGTGATGTTGCGGTCGAACAGGTCGAGCGGGTAGGCGATGCGCATATCCTCGCTGGCCGGGTCGATGTGATAGACCAGCGCATCGACGCCGCGCGTGAAATCGTCGGTGGTGCACACCTCGACGTTGGTGCCGGTCGAAGACTCGGCGGCGAAGTGGGCGGCGGCCGCCAGGTAGCCGTGGCCGGCCTTGGGCTTCATGCGGTAGGCGCAGAGGATGTGGCGGCCGCCGGCGATCAGGTCGGCTTCCGTGAGGCTGAGGTCGGCGTAGCGATGCGACTGGTCCATCGTGTCTCTCCTTGGGGTGGTTGGCCGGACGGTGGCGATGGACTGCATGGTAGGAAGCGTGAAAGGTAAAGAACAGTCACGTCTTTTTATGGCATCGGTCAGGAGTCGCTTAACCGTCACCGGCCGACACTTTTCTCCGGCGGCCGGGAACTTTTGCCGGCGTTGCGGTCTATGTCGCTTCTTGATCAACCAAACCCCAACGCGGAGTAAGCATGGACGAGCTGTCCTCCCTGGGCATCGTGTTCGCCGTGGCCATTTTCGGCCTCGGTTGCCTGATGGCCCGGAAACTGGCTTCGAAGAAAGCCTACCACTGAGAAAAAGCCGGGTCCGCCCGGCTTTTTTGCGTCCGCCTGGCCGTCCGGCGGGTGCCGTTTCAGTTCCGTTTAATCTTTGCTGCCGAGAATGCCCTGGTCCTGTTTCCCGCCCGAAAGGTCCCGCATGTCCCGGCCCGCTCCCGTTGAACTCGAGTTCTCCCGCAAGTACGACCAGCCGCACGCCGTGCAATACCTGCACAAGCATCAGGACGGCCTGGCCCGCCGCCTGTCCAACTGGCGCGACCAGCGCCTGGCGCGGCAGGCCCTGGCGCTGGCCGGCGAGCCGCAGACGGTGCTCGAACTGCCTTGCGGCGCCGGCCGCTTCTGGCCATTGCTGGCCGAGCGCGCGGAGCGCGTCATCCTCGCTGCCGACAACTCGCCGCAGATGATCGCGGTGGCCCGCCAGGCCTGCGCCGTCGAAGCGCCGCAGCTGCTCGAGCGCGTCCGCACCTTCCAGACTTCGGCCTTCGCCATCGATCTCGACGACGCGGCGGTCGATTGCGTGTTCTGCATGCGCCTGCTGCACCATATCGCCGAGCCGGCCCACCGGCTGGCGATGCTGCGCGAATTCCACCGCGTCAGCCGCGACACGGTGATCGTCTCGCTATGGGTCGACGGCAACTACAAGGCATGGCAACGCCACCGCCTGGAACGGCGGCGCCGGCACAAGCTGGGCGGCCTGGCCAACCAGAACCGCTTCGTCGTCGCCCGGACGACGATCGAGGCCGAGTTCGCCCAGGCTGGCTTCGCCATTCTCGGCCACCGCGACTTCCTGCCCGGCTACGCCATGTGGCGGGTCTATACGCTGCGCAAGACGCCCACCTGATCCGCCCGCGGCGGCCCCCGGCCGCCGGTTTCTCAATCCGCCCGCCTGGCCGTATACTTCGCTGCTTACAACAACCGAAGTCACTGGGCGGCCGGGAGAATCATCGAGATGGGCAGTTCCACACGCGCTGACGCGATACCGGTCGCCTGGCATACCGGGCCGCTGAGCAACGGCCTGTCCACCGACCTGCCCGGTCGGCGCCAGCCGAATGCGGTATCGCCGGCTTCGCTGGCCGACCTGGTCGACATCCCGACCCTGTCGGCGCTGCTCGACGAACTGACCGGCCTGGTCGGCATGCCGACCGCGCTGCTCGATCTCGACGGCCAGATCCTGCAAAGCGCCGGCTGGCAGAAGGCCTGTACCGGCTTCCACCGGGCCGTGCCGGCCTCCTGCGCCAACTGCACCGAGAGCGACCTGTTCCTCGCCGGCCACCTGAAGGAAGGCGAGTTCGTCGACTACAAGTGCAAGAACGGCCTGTGGGACGTCGTCACCCCGGTCTTCGTCGGGCCGCATCACCTGGCCAACCTGTATTGCGGGCAGTTCTTCTACGACGACGATGTCATCGACGAGGCCTATTTCGTCGACCAGGCGGCCCGCTACGGCTACGACACCGGCGCCTACCTGGACGCCATCCGGACCATGCCGCGCTTTCCGCGCGAGCGGGTGCGCCGGGTCATGGCCCTGGTCGTCGGCCTCGCCGCCTACCTCTCCGAACTGTCGCTGACCAACCTGCGCCTGCGCGAAAGCCGCGGCCAGATGGAAACCCTGATCAACGCGCTGCCCGACCCGGTCTGGCTGAAGGACGTCGACGGCACCTTCCTCGCCTGCAACAGCGCCTTCGGCCGCATGCTCGGCGCGCCGGCCGAGCAGATCGTCGGCAAGACCGACTACGATTTCCTCTCGCCGGAACTGGCCGACTTCTTCCGGCAGAAGGACCGCGAGGCGCTGCTCGCCGGCGGCCCGCGGGTCAACGAGGAATGGCTGAAGCATGCCGGGAGCGGCCTGCCGATCCTCCTGGAAACCATCAAGACCGCGCTGCCCGGCGCCGACGGCGAGCCGATCGGGGTGCTCGGCATCGGCCGCGACATGACCGAGCGCAAGCGCGTCGAAGACAACCTGCACCTGATGTCGCGGGTCTTCTTCAACAGCGGCGAGGCGATCCTGATCACCGACGTCGGCAACCGCATCCTCGCCGTCAATCGCGAATTCACCCGCCTTACCGGCTATACCCAGGACGAGGTGGTCGGCCAGGATCCGCGCCTCCTCTCCTCCGGCAACACGCCGATCGAGGTGTACCGCGAGATGTGGGACTCGCTGGAGCAGACCGACCACTGGCAGGGCGAGTTGTGGGACCGGCGCAAGTCCGGCGAGCCGTATCCGAAACGCCTGTCGATCTCGGTGGTGCGCGATGCCCAGGGCAAGATCGCCAACTACATCGGCTGTTTCGAGGACATCACCAACCGCAAGGCGGCCGAGGAGCACATCCGCTACCTCGCGCTGCACGACGCGCTGACCGGCCTGCCCAACCGCTTCAGCCTGTACGAGCGGATCGACCAGGGCATGGCCTTCGCCCGCCGCTTCAACCAGTCGATGGCGGTGATGCTGGTCGACCTCGACCGCTTCAAGGCGATCAACGACACGCTCGGCCACAGCGGCGGCGACCAGCTGCTGGTCCAGGTCGCCAAGCGCCTGCAGCAGACGGTGCGCGACAGCGACATCGTCGCCCGCCTCGGCGGCGACGAATTCGTCGTCGTGCTCTCCGGCATCGAAAACGCAGCCGATGTCGGCGAAATCGCCGGCAAGATCGTCCATCAGGTGACGGCCCCGTACTTCATCGCCGGCCAGGAGGTGCATACCTCGCCGAGCATCGGCATCTGCTTCTACCCGGGCGATGCCGTCGAAACCAGCGACCTGATCAAGAACGCCGACATCGCGATGTACCAGGCCAAGGCCAACGGCCGCGGCAACTACCAGTTCTACACCGAGCGCATGCGCCAGGAAGTGGCGCAGCGGGTGACCGTCGAGAAGGAACTGGAACTGGCCCTGGAGAAGGGCCAGTTCGTGCTGCATTACCAGCCGCAGATTGATCCGCAGCAAGGCCGCGTGGTCGGCGTCGAGGCGCTGGTGCGCTGGCAGCATCCGCGCCGCGGCCTGGTCGCGCCGGGCGATTTCATCCGCCTGGCCGAGGAAACCGGCCTGATCGTGCCGCTCGGCCGCTGGGTGCTGGAAGAAGCCTGCCAACAACTGCGTCGCTGGCACGACGCCGGCTTGGGCCACCTGCACATGTCGGTCAATCTGAGCGCCGTGCAGTTCCAGGACGAGAATCTCAGCGACGCGGTGCGCCAGGCCCTGGCCGAGGCGGCGCTGCCGGCCGGCAGCCTGCATCTCGAAATCACCGAGTCGATGGCCATGCACAACCCGGCGGCCAACATCCTCGTCATGAACACCCTGGCCGGGATCGGCGTCAAGCTGGCGCTCGACGATTTCGGCACCGGCTACTCGTCGCTGGCCTACCTGAAGCTCTTTCCGATCGACATCATCAAGATCGACCGCTCCTTCGTGAAGGACATCGAGAGCGACGAGAACGATGCGGCGATCTGCGAAATGACCATGCTGCTGGCGCACAAGCTGGGCATGCAGGTGGTTGCCGAAGGCGTCGAGACGCCGGCGCAGCAGCAGTTCCTGTCGCGCATCGGCTGCCAGTGGGTGCAGGGTTACCTGTACAGCCAGCCGCTCGCCGCCGAGGCGGCCACCGCCTTCATCCGCGGCTTCGGCGCCTCAACGGTCGGCTGAGGCGGCCGCCCGCAGGTCGGCCAGGCGCAGCGGCACGCCGGCCGGCTGCAGCGCCGCGGCACCGGTGAAATCCTCGTCGCGGCTGTAGTCGCCGGGCGTCACCAGGCAACGCAGGCCGGCGCCCAGCGCCGCCTGCAGGCCGTTGGCCGAATCCTCGACGGCGAGGCAGGCGCCAGCCGGCAGCCCGAGCCGCGCCAGCACCCAGCGGTAGATGTCGGGCGCCGGCTTCTTGGCCGGCACCACGTCGCCGGCCCCGATCACCGCGAACCAGCCGGGCGCCGCCGTGCCGAGCGTGGCGCGCAGCAGCGCGTCGACGTTGTCCGGGGCGGTGGTGGTGGCGATCGCCAGGCGCAGCCCGGCCGCGCGTGCCGCCGCGAGCAGGTCGCCGATGCCCGGGCGCAGCGGCACGCCGCCGGCGGCGACCGCGGCCACGTAATGCCGCGTCTTGGCGGCATGCAGCGCCTGCACGCGGGCGGCGGCATCCGGGTGCGCCGCGAAGGCCGGCGCATGGCCGGCGGCGTAATGGGCGATCCGCTCCTTGCCGCCGGTCACCGCCAGCAACCGGCCGTACAGCGCTTCATCCCAGTGCCAGTCCAGGCCGGCTTCGGCGAAGGCGCGGTTGAAGGCCGGACGATGGCCGTCGCGCTCGGTTTCGGCGAGCGTGCCGTCCACGTCGAAGATGAGGGCTTGCAGGGTGTCCATGAGCGCCGACGATAGCGGCGGCCCGGTTGTCGATCCAGTCAGGAATGCTGAAGCTGGCGGTAAGCGGGTTGCGTATTAAGCGATGGCTTAAGCAGTGCGTAAAAAATACTGACTGTCGTTTAATTGAATGCCGCCTTATCGTTGCCCCATCGCAGTCAGCCAGCTTACGGGAGGCATCATGCAATTCGGACGCACCACGCTGTCGAAGTTCGTCATCGAACACACCCGCGGTCCGCACAGCGAGATGGGCGCCCTGCTCATCGACGTCGCGGCGGCGGTCAAGAGCATTGCCGCGCTGGTCGGCAAGGGCGCGCTGAGCGGTTGCGCCGGGGCGCTGGAATCGACCAACGTCCAGGGCGAAGTGCAGCAGCGCCTCGACGTGCTGACCAACGAAGCGCTGCTGCGCCACTGCGAATGGGGCGGCCAGCTGGCCGGCATGGCTTCCGAGGAGCTGGCGGCGCCCTACCGCATTCCCGAGCAGTACCCGCGCGGCCGCTACCTGCTGGTCTTCGACCCGCTCGACGGCTCGTCGAACAGCGACGTCAATGTCTCGGTCGGCACCATTTTCTCGATCCTGCAACGCGCCGAGGCCGGCGACGCCGAGCCGGCCGACTTCCTGCAGCCGGGCGCCCGCCAGCTGGCGGCCGGCTACGCCATCTACGGCCCGGCGACGATGCTGGTGCTGACCCTCGGCAACGGCACGCACGGCTTCACGCTCGACCGCGAGAGCGGCAACTTCATCCTCACCCACGCCGACATCCGGGTGCCGGAGGAGACCCGCGAATTCGCCATCAACACTTCCAACGAGCGCTTCTGGGAGCCGCCGGTGCAGCGCTACGTGGCCGAGTGCCAGGCCGGCCGCAGCGGCGTGCGCGGCGCCGATTTCAACATGCGCTGGATCGCCTCGATGGTCGCCGAAGTGCATCGCATCCTGATGCGCGGCGGCATCTTCATGTACCCGAAGGACCACAAGGATCCGGCCAAGCCCGGTCGCCTGCGCCTGCTCTACGAAGCCAACCCGATGGCCATGCTGATCGAGCAGGCCGGCGGCGCCGCCAGTACCGGGCGCGGGCGTATCCTCGAGGTGGCGCCGGAGACCCTGCACCAGCGCATTCCGGTGATCCTCGGCTCGCGCCACGAGGTGGCCCGGGTCGAGCGCTATCACCACGAATACGACAGCGGCGCCGACCGCCCCTTCGTCTCGCCGCTGTTCGCCGAGCGCTCGCTGTTCCGCGCCGACGCCCCGCAGTTCCAGTAAGGCCCGGAGGCCGCCATGTCCGTCAAACATCCGATCATCGCCATCACCGGCTCCTCGGGCGCCGGCACCAGCACCGTGATGCAGAGCTTCCAGCACATCTTCCGGCGCGAGCAGCTCAACGCCCAGATCGTCGAGGGCGACTCCTTCCACCGCTACGACCGCCTGGCCATGCGCGCCGTGATGAAGGAGCAGGAGGCGCTGGGCAACCGCAACTTCAGCCACTTCGGGCCGGAAGCCAACCTGCTGGAGGAACTGCAGAACCTCTTCCTCGACTACGGCGAGGCCGGCAGCGGGCGCGTGCGCAAGTACCTGCACGACGCCGCCGAAGCCGAGCCGTGGGGCCAGGAGCCGGGCACCTTCACGCCGTGGCAGGAGATCGCCGCCGGCACCGACCTGCTGTTCTACGAAGGCCTGCACGGCGCCTGGGCCGGCGCCGGCATCGACCTCGCGGCGCACGTCGACCTGTGCGTCGGCGTCGTGCCGATCATCAACCTGGAATGGATCCAGAAGCTGCACCGCGACCAGAAGCTGCGCGGCTACTCGCAGGAAGCGGTGACCGACACCATCCTGCGCCGCATGCCCGACTACGTCAGCCACCTGTGCCCGCAGTTTTCCCGCACCCACGTCAATTTCCAGCGCGTGCCGATCGTCGATACCTCCAACCCCTTCATCGCCCGCGACATCCCGACCGCCGACGAGAGCATGGTGGTGATCCGCTTCGCCAACCCCAAGGGCATCGACTTCCAGTACCTGTTGAACATCCTGCACGGTGCCATGCTGACCCGCCCGAACACGCTGGTCGTGCCCGGCGGCAAGATGGGGCTGGCCATGCAGATGATCTTCACGCCGATGGTGCTGCGCCTGATCGACCAGAAGCGCCGGGCCTAGCGCCCGTTCCCCCGCCCGCTCCGGCGGGCCTTCCCGCTTGTCGTGCCGTATCCCCGCTGCCGCGGGGAGGGAGCCGCTTGACCTTAAGGAGACCGCCATGGACCGCAACCACACCGCCGCCATCGCCCGCCGCCCGCTCGCCAACGCCCTGCGCTTTCTCGCCATCGACGCCGTCGAGGCGGCCGGTTCCGGCCATCCCGGCGCGCCGCTGGGCATGGCCGACATCGCCGAAGTGCTGTGGCGCGACCACCTCAAGCACAACCCGGCCAACCCGCACTGGCCGGACCGCGACCGCTTCGTGCTCTCCAACGGCCACGGCTCGATGCTGCTCTACGCGCTGCTGCACCTGTCCGGCTACGACCTGCCGCTGGCCGAACTGCGCCGCTTCCGCCAGCTCGACAGCCGCACCGCCGGCCATCCCGAAGTCGGCCACACGCCCGGCGTCGAAACCACCACCGGGCCGCTCGGCCAGGGCCTGGCCAACGCCGTCGGCATGGCCATGGCCGAACAGCTGCTGGCGCGCCGCTACAACCGCCCCGAATGCGCCGTGGTCGACCACCGCACCTGGGTCTTTCTCGGCGACGGCTGCCTGATGGAAGGCATCAGCCACGAGGCCGCCTCGCTCGCCGGCGTCTGGGGCCTGGGCAAGCTGACCGCCTTCTACGACGACAACGGGATTTCCATCGACGGCGCCGTCGGCGGCTGGTTCCGCGACGACACGCCGGCCCGCTTCCGCGCCTACGGCTGGCACGTCGTCGGCCCGATCGACGGCCACGACGCCGCCGCCATCGACGCCGCGATCGGCGAAGCCCGGGCGCAGGCCGGGCGGCCGAGCCTGATCGTCTGCCGCACGCAGATCGGCTGGGGCGCGCCGGGCAAGGCCGGCAGCCACGAGGTGCACGGTGCGCCGCTCGGCGCCGCCGAAACCGCCGCCACGCGCGCCGCCCTCGACTGGCCGCACGGCCCTTTCGAGATTCCCGAGGCTCTGCGCCGCGCCTGGGATGCCCGGGCCTCCGGCGTGATCGCCGAAAGCGACTGGCAGCGCCGGCTGGGGGCCTATCGCGCGCAGCACCCGGTACTGGCCGCCGAGTTCGAACGGGTCCAGGCCGGGGATTTGCCGGCCGACTGGGCGGAGATCGGTGCCGCGCTGCTGGCGCGTGCCGGCGACCGGCAGGGGGCGGTGGCCAGCCGCAAGTCCTCGCAGCACTGTCTCGATTTCCTGATCGGACGCCTGCCGGAGCTGCTCGGCGGTTCGGCCGACCTGACCGGCTCCAACCTGACCGCCGGCCAGGGTAGCCTGGCCTGGCACGAAGCGGCGGCCGGGCAGGTGCCCAACTACCTGTCCTACGGGGTGCGCGAATTCGCCATGACCGCGATCATGAACGGCCTTGCGCTGCACGGCGGGCTGATTCCCTACGGCGGCACCTTCGCCGTCTTCTCCGACTACGCCCGCAACGCCATCCGCATGAGCGCGCTGATGCGCCAGCGCGTCATCCACGTGCTGACCCACGACTCCATCGGCCTCGGCGAGGACGGCCCGACGCACCAGCCGATCGAGCATCTGGGCAGCCTGCGCCTGATCCCCGGGCTCGACGTCTGGCGCCCCTGCGACGAACTGGAAACCGCCGTCGCCTGGCTGGAATCGCTGGCCCGCCGCGACGGCCCGGCGGCGCTCTGCCTGTCGCGCCAGAACCTCGAGCAGTGCGGCGACCGCCCCGGCCGGGCGGCGGCCATTGCCCGCGGCGGCTACGTGCTGCGCGACGCCGACGGCCCGCTGCAGGCGGCGATCCTCGCCACCGGTTCGGAAGTCGGCCTGGCGCTGGCCGCGCAGCAGGCGCTGGCGGCGCAGGGCGTCGCCGTGCGCGTGGTCTCGCTGCCCTGCTGCGAACGCTTCGACCGGCAGGAGGCGGCCTGGCGCCAGGCGGTGCTGCCGCCCGAACTGCCGCGCATCGCCATCGAGGCCGGCCATCCCGACCCGTGGCGCAAGTACGTCGGCCTCGACGGCGCCGTGCTCGGCCTCGACGGCTTCGGCGCCTCGGCCCCGGCCACCGCCCTGTACCAGCGCTTCGGCCTGACCGCCGAGCGCCTGTGCCGGGCGGTACACGAAACCATCGCCCGCAATGCCGGCAGCGATGGCGATTTCTAGTCGTCAGTCAAAGGAGACTCCCATGCCCATACGGGTGGCAATCAACGGCTTCGGCCGGATCGGGCGCATGGCCTTGCGGGCCATCGCCAGCGAGGCGGAATTCGCCGATCTCGAGGTGGTCGCCATCAACGACCTGCTGGCGCCGGACTACCTGGCCTACCTGCTGAGGTACGACTCGGTGCACGGCGCCTTTCCCGGCGCGCTCGCTGTCGATGGCGGGCAGCTGCGGGTCGACGGCCGGCGCATCCGCCTGACGGCGCGCCAGGACCCGGCCGAGCTGGAATGGCTGAGTGCCGGCGTCGACGTGGTGATCGAGGCGACCGGCCTGTTCCTGACCGGGGAAAGCTGCCGCCGCCACCTCGCCGCCGGCGCACGCCGGGTGGTCCAGTCGGCGCCGGCCCGGGACGACACGCCGCTGTTCGTCTATGGCGTCAATCACGGCGACTATGCCGGCCAGACGATCATCTCGGCCGCCTCGTGCACGACCAACGCGCTGGCGCCGGTGGCCAAGGTGCTGCACGACCGCTTCGGCATCCGCCGCGGCCTGATGAGCACCGTGCATGCCGCCACCGCCACGCAGAAAACCGTCGACGGCCCGTCCGGCAAGGACTGGCGCGGTGGCCGCGGCATCCTGGAGAACATCATCCCGGCCGCGACCGGCGCCGCCCTGGCGGTCGGCAAGGTGATCCCGGCGCTCGCCGGGCGGCTGACCGGCATGGCCTTCCGCGTGCCGACTTCCGACGTCTCGGTCGTCGACCTGACCGTCGAGCTGGCCCAGGAAACGTCCTGGGCAGACATCTGCACGGCGATGCAGCAAGCCGCCGCCGGCCCGCTCAAGGGCGTGCTCGGCTATACCGGCGACCCGGTGGTGTCCACCGACTTTCGCGGCTGCGCCCAGCCCTCGGTGTTCGACGCCGCCGCCGGCCTCGCCCTCGACCCCAGCTTCGTCAAGGTCGTGGCCTGGTACGACAACGAATACGGCTACACCTGCAACCTGTTGCGCCTGCTGCGCCACGTCATCCACGGAAAGGAGGCCCGCTGATGGCCCTGATCTCCCTGCGCCAACTGCTCGACCATGCCGCCGAGCACGGCTACGGCCTGCCGGCCTTCAACGTCAACAACCTGGAACAGATCCAGGCCATCATGCAGGCCGCCGAAGCCTGTGCCAGCCCGGTCATCCTGCAGGCCTCGGCCGGTGCCCGCAAATACGCCGGCGAGCCCTTCCTGAGGAAGCTGGTTGAAGCTGCCATCGAGCAGTACCCGGATATCCCCGTCTGCCTGCACCAGGACCACGCCACCTCGCCGGCCGTCTGCCTGCAGGCGATGAAGAGCGGCTTCTCCAGCGTGATGATGGACGGCTCGCTGGGCGAGGACGGCAAGACGCCGGCCAGCTATGCCTACAACGTCGAGGTCACCGCCAACGTGGTGGCGATGGCGCACGCCATCGGCGTCTCGGTCGAAGGCGAGCTGGGCTGCCTCGGTTCGCTGGAGACGGGCGAGGCCGGCGAGGAGGACGGCATCGGCGCCGCCGGCAAGCTCGACCACGCCCAACTGCTGACCGACCCCGGCGAAGCCGCCGACTTCGTCGCCCAGACCGGCGTCGACGCGCTGGCCATCGCCATCGGCACCAGCCACGGCGCTTA
>DASUZG010000480.1:0-2460 GCA_036376995.1 Azonexus sp.
GGCAACGTCCTCGGCCCGGCGCTGGACCCCGGCCTCGGTGCCGGCCAGAAGTACGACAAGCGCAACTGGTTCATCGGCGCCACGGTGCCGTTCGGCCGCGCCAAGTTCCTCGCCGCCTACGGCCATGTCACCAACAAGGCCCTGAGCAATGCCGATGCCGAGAAATGGTCGGTCGGCGCCCGTTATGCCCTGTCCAAGCGCACCGAGCTGTATGCCGACTACGCCGTCATCAGCAACGAGGGCAATGCCCAGTACCTGATGCATTCGATGGGCAACAGCGACGGCATCCTCGGCGCCGGCACGCGCGGCTTCGACATGGGCATCAAGCACACCTTCTGAGCGGTCATGCAGACCGTCCTGAATACGCTTTGACTTGCGCGTCAGTTGCCTCCCGGCAGCTGTACTTTTGGCGCCCTTCGGGGCGCCTTTTTTTTGCCGGGGATCGGGCGCCGCTCAGGCGCGGTGGTTCATCAGCGCCTTCAGGCCGTTCACATCGAGGATGCGGATGTGCTTCTGCTGGACGGCGATGTAGCCTTCCTCCTGGAAGCGCGAGAAGGCGCGCGACACGGTTTCCAGCTTGAGGCCGAGGTAGGAGCCGATTTCCTCGCGCGTCATGCGCAGGTAGAACTCGGCGTGCGAGAAGCCGCGCGCCGTGAAGCGCTGCGACAGATTGAGCAGGAAGGCAGCCAGCCGCTCCTCGGCGCGCATCGTGCCGAGCAGCATCATCACGCCGTGGTCGCGGACGATCTCGCGGCTCATCACCTTGTGGAAATGGTGCTGCAGCGTGTGGATTTCGCGCGACAGGCTTTCCAGCCGGTTGAACGGGATCGAGCAGATCTCGCTGTCCTCGAGCGCGATAGCGTTGCAGGTGTGGTGCTCGGTGCTGATGCCGTCGAGGCCGAGCAGTTCGCCGGCCATCTGGAAGCCGGTGACCTGGTCGCGGCCGTCCTCGAGCAACACGTCGGTCTTGAAGAAGCCGCTGCGGATGGCGTAGATGGAATCGAAGGCTTCGCCGGCGCGGTACAGGTGATCGCCGCGCTTGATCCGACGGCGGGTCGAGACGAGATCGTCCAGACGTTCTAGTTCTTCGAGATTAAGCCCGTAGGGCAGGCACAACTCGCGGAGATTGCAACTGGAACAGGCGGTCTTGATGACCGACAGCGTAATATCCTGATTCAATGGAAGTGTTTGCGCCATTGGCAACCTGCGTTGGCTTGATCCATGTCAACCGTAAAATCGCGCTGTCCGAACATAATTCTTACACCTTAAGGTGATATGCCCAATGAATTTTTCCACAGAGAACCTCGTCTTCGATCCTCAGATCATCCGCCGTTTCGACGTCAACGGCCCTCGCTACACTTCCTATCCGACCGCGGATCGCTTCGTCGAGGCATTCGACTCGGAGGCGGCCAAGCTGTGGCTTGGCAAGCGCAACATCGGCGGCATCAGTCGACCCCTGTCATTATACTTCCACATCCCCTTCTGTAACACCATCTGCTATTACTGCGCCTGCAACAAGATCATCACCAAGGATCACGGGCGTAGTGCCAAGTATCTAAAATACCTGGCCAAGGAACTGGCGCTGCAGAGCGCCGCCCTCGAAGGCCGCGACGGCGAGCACGAGGTGATCCAGCTGCACTGGGGCGGCGGCACGCCGACCTTCCTGTCGCACGACGAGATGCGCCAGCTGATGGCCGAGACGCGCAAACATTTCAAGCTGCTCGACGGCGGCGAATATTCGATCGAAGTCGATCCGCGCAAGGTCGATTACGCGACCGTGGCCCTGCTCGGCGAACTCGGCTTCAACCGCATGAGCATCGGCGTGCAGGACTTCGATGAGCGCGTGCAGGTGGCGGTCAACCGCATCCAGAGCGAAGAGGAAACCTTCGACGTGATCAAGGCGGCGCGCGCCAACGGCTTCAAGTCGATCTCGGTCGACCTGATCTACGGCCTGCCGCACCAGACGGTGATGGGCTTCAACCGCACGCTGGAGCGCGTGCTGGCGATGGACCCGGACCGCCTGTCGATCTACAACTACGCCCACATGCCGGGCCTGTTCAAGCCGCAGCGCCGGATCGCCGAGCCGGATCTGCCGTCGGCCGACGCCAAGCTGCAGATCCTCGCGCTGGCGATCAAGAAGCTGACCGAGGCCGGCTACGTGTTCATCGGCATGGACCACTTCGCCAAGCCGGACGACGAACTCGCCGTGGCCCAGCGCCAGGGGCGCCTGCACCGCAATTTCCAGGGCTACTCGACCTACGCCGACTGCGACATGCTGTCCTTCGGCATCTCGTCGATCAGCAAGGTCGGGCCGACCTACAGCCAGAACGTCAAGACGCTGGACGAGTACTACGACCGGCTCGACGCCCAGTTGCTGCCGGTGTTCCGCGGCATCGAGCTGACCGCCGACGACATCCTGCGCCGCTCGATCATCCAGGCCCTGATGTGCCATTTCGAGCT
>DASUZG010000481.1:0-3173 GCA_036376995.1 Azonexus sp.
TCGGCGTCGACCACGCCCGGGGCCGCCATCCAGTTGCTCAACGGCCCCAATGCCGGCAAGGAACTGGAGCTGACCAAGACGCTGACGACGCTCGGCAAGCCCGGCCTGCAGGTGGCGGTGATCGCCCGCCGGCCGCATGGCTACTTCATCACGCACGTCGAGGGCAAACAGTTCCCGGTGCTCAACGGCAGCGCGCTCGACGCCCAGGCGCATCTGCTGGGCGATCACGACATCATCGAGATCGCCGGCATCAAGATGGAATTCTTTCTCAAGGCCTAATGCCCAGATGCACCAGAGAGCGGTCACCGTGAGCAAATGCCTGGTCCGCTTCATTCCCGGCATCCTGCGCCGCGACCCGCCCGCAGGGCGGCGGGACGATACCTCCACCTTTCCGACCGACAAGACATGAAGCTACGCGTACTCGGTTGCAGCGGCGGCATCGGCGGCAGGCACCTGCGGACGACGGCGCTGCTCGTCGATCACGACATCCTGATCGATGCCGGCACCGGCGTCACCGGCCTGTCGATCGCCGGGCTGGTGGCTATCGACCATGTCTTCCTGACCCACTGCCATCTCGACCACATCGCTGCCCTGCCGCTGCTGATCGATACCGTCGCCGACCGTCGGCAGGCGCCGCTGACCGTTTACGCCACCGCCGAGGTGCTCGACATCCTGCGCGCGCACATCTTCAACTGGGCGATCTGGCCGGATTTTTCCACGGTGCCCAGCGCCGAACAGCCGCTGCTGCGCTACCAGGTGATCGAGCCGGGCGTCGCGGTGACGCTGGGCGGCCGCCGCATCACCGCGCTGCCGGTCGAGCATACCGTGCCGGCAGTCGGCTATCGCCTCGACTCGGGCGCCGCCAGCCTGGTCTTTTCCGGCGATACCGGCATCTGCGACGACTTCTGGCGGGCGGTCAACCGCATCGACAACCTGCGCCACCTGATCATCGAATGCGCCTTCTCCAATCGCGAGGAGCGCCTGGCCGTCGTCTCCAAGCACCTCTGCCCGGCCATGCTGGAGCGCGAGCTGCAGAAGCTGGAACGGCCCTGCGCCATCTACATCACCCATCTCAAGCCCGGGCAGATCGAGTTGACCATGGCCGAGATCGCGCACTGCCTCGGCGACTTCGCGCCGCAGATGCTGCACAACAACCAGCTGTTCGATTTCTGAAGATCGCCGCCGCATCGCGGACGCCCCTAGGCTGCACATGATGAAAACCCTGGACAACCTCTTTCGCCGCCTCGAGCAGCTGAACGACATCGGCGCCTCGCTTTCGAACGAGCGCAATCTCGACCTGCTGCTGGAAAAAATCCTGCTCGCCGCCAAGACCATCACCGGCGCCGATGGCGGCACCCTGTACCTGCTGACCGAGGACCGGCAGCACCTGCATTTCGAGATCGTCAGCACCGACTCGCTCGGCATCGCCTTCGGCGGCGCCAGCGGCGCCCCGACTTCCGGCCAGTTCCCCGACCTGGCGCTGTACCGCGCCGACGGTAGCCCGAACGACAGCATGGTCGCGGCCTACGCGGCGATCACCGGGCATACGGTCAACATCGCCGACGCCTACGCCGCGGTCGGTTTCGACTTCTCCGGCACGCGCCGCTTCGACGAGCGCACCGGCTACCGCTCGCAGTCCTTCCTGACCGTGCCGCTGAAGAATCACGAGAGCGAGATCATCGGCGTGCTGCAACTGATCAACGCGCTCAGCCCGGCGACCGGCGCAGTCGTCGAGTTTTCCCCGGCCGACCAGCGCCTGGCCGAGTCGCTGGCCTCGCAGGCCGCGATCGCGCTGACCAACCGCCAGCTGATCGCGCAGATGGAGCACCTGTTTGAGTCCTTCATCGAACTGATCAACCTGGCCATCGACGAGAAGTCGCCCTACACCGGTGGCCACTGCCAGCGCGTGCCGACGCCGTCGATGCCACCAGCGAAGGGCCGCTGGCCGGCTTCAAGCTGAGCGACCAGGACCGCTACGAACTGCGCATCGCCGCCCTGATGCACGACTGCGGCAAGGTCACGACGCCGGTGCATGTCGTCGACAAGGCGACCAAGCTGCAGACCCTCTTCGACCGCATCCACCTGCTCGACACCCGCTTCGAGGTGTTCAAGCGCGACGCCGAGGTGGCGATGTGGCGCCGCATCGCCGAAGGCGGCGAGCGAGAGGCGGCCGAGCGCGACTGCCGCGAGTTCTGCCGGCGTTGCGATGCCGACCGCGATTTCCTGCGCCAGGCCAACATCGGCGGCGAGCGCATGCGCGACGAGGACGTCGCGCGCGTAGCCCGGATCGGCCGCGACTATCACTGGCGCGACACCGACGGCAACGAGGCGCCCTTCCTGTCGGCCGACGAGATCGAGAACCTGAGCATCCGCGCCGGCACGCTGATCGCCGCCGAGCGGCAGATCATCAACCACCACATCGTCGCCACCATCCGCATGCTCGAGCAGCTGCCCTGGCCCAAGCACCTGAAGAACGTGCCCGAATACGCCGGCGGCCACCACGAACGCATGGGCGGCAAGGGCTACCCGAAGGGCCTCAAGCGCGAACAGATGAGTTGGCAGGCGCGGATGATGGGCATCGCCGACATCTTCGAAGCGCTGACCGCCAAGGACCGGCCGTACAAGGAAGCGATGAAGCTGTCGCAGGCGCTGAAAATCCTCGAGAACTTTCGCAACAACGGGCATGTCGATCCGGACCTGCTCGATGTGTTTGTCCGCAGCGGCGTCTATCGCAAGTATGCCGAGGCGTTTCTCGGGGCGCAGCAGATCGATTGCTGAGGGAACTGTGCCGCCTGCTAGGGCCAGAGTGACCATTCGCGTGGCACCGGGTGACCATTTTCGGCACATTGCCCGGCGCCCGTCCGGGATGGCATGACGT
The DNA here is from genome assembly GCA_036376995.1 of Azonexus sp. Classification (GTDB taxonomy): domain Bacteria; phylum Pseudomonadota; class Gammaproteobacteria; order Burkholderiales; family Rhodocyclaceae; genus Azonexus. Next base: position 2,879 of record DASUZG010000481.1, read on the forward strand.
CTGCGTCTTGGCGGGCTGCTGCGGACCGTGATATAACGCGCCAACTGAATCGATCTTGTCCGAACCCGGGGGGTTCAGTTCAGTTGGCACAAGACATGCTACGTAGTAATCAGCGGTTTTTCCCGCCTTTTCCCTAAAGGAGATTTCCATGAAGCGCATTCAACAGGGTTTCACCCTCATCGAACTGATGATCGTCGTCGCGATCATCGGCATTCTGGCAGCGGTGGCTATCCCGGCCTACCAGGACTACATCGCCCGCTCGCAAGTCTCGGAAGCGGTGAGTCTGACAGCCGGC
>DASUZG010000482.1:0-13470 GCA_036376995.1 Azonexus sp.
GGCTGCGCAGGTGGCGATAGCCGGCCAGCACGTCTTCGCGCCAGGCCGGCCAGGTGGCATCGGCGAAATCGCCGCTGCTGTCGCCGCAGCCGAGCAGGTCGAACTGCAGCACGTCGTAACCGGCCGCGGCCAGGGCCCGGGATTGCAAGGCCGCCATGCGGCGCGCCTTGTTCATTTCCTCGGCGAAGGGGTGCAGGTAGAGCACTGCACCCTTCGCCACGCCGTCCTGTGCCGGGTGGAACAGGCAGAAACGCTGCCCGCCGTGAACCGTCAGAAAGTCGGGCTGCACGGACAGCGCCCCCGGGTCATCCGGCCAGTTTGCCGTCGACGAAGGCGACCAGGGAACCGACCGTGGCGAAGGTGCTGCCCTCGATCTCGTCGTCATCGACGGTAAAGCCGAAGCGCTCCTCGAAGCCGGTGATCAACGCCACCACGGCCATCGAATCGAGCTCGGGGATGGCACCCAGCAAGGGGGTGTCGGGCGTGAAACCGGCCGTCCGGCCATTCAGGCTGAGAACTTCATCGAGCAGGGACAGTACTTCCTTCTGGGTATTCAAACCGCACTCCTAGGACATCAGAATCAGTTGGCTGCATTATAGGGTGAGAATGTCGGCCTGATCGTGAGATAGGACACAGCGTCATACACTATGATCTGCGAGCCTTGTCCACGACGGAAACCAAGACAATACTGGCATTCCGGAATTACCTGCTGCCTGCCGACGAGTGACGCCATGACCGACACCTACCTGCTGCACGACCTGATCACCCGCTCCGCCGCACGCACACCGGAGGCCACGGCTCTGACCTACGGCAAGGAATCGCTCGCCTACCGCGATCTTCAGGCACAGGTTGCGGGCTTCGCTTCGGGCCTGCTGGGGCTGGGCCTGCAACGCGGCGAGCGCGTGGCGATCTATCTGGAGAAGCGTTTCGAAACGGTGGTCGCCAGCTTCGGCGCGCCGGCCGCCGGCGGTGTGTTCGTGCCGCTCAACCCGCTGCTCAAGGCCGAACAGGTCGGCTACATCCTGCGCGACTGCAATGTCCGCGTGCTGGTCACTTCGCCCGAACGCCTGGCCCTGTTGCAGGAAACCCTGCCGGCCTGCCACGATCTGCGCCACGTCGTCGTACTCGACACAAGCGAAGCACCGAGTGCTCCCGGCGGACTCAATGCCGTGCGCTGGAGCGAATTGCTGGCCGCCCCGCCGGCGACGGGCCACCGGGTCATCGACACCGACGTCGTCGGCATTCTTTACACCTCGGGCAGCACCGGCAAGCCGAAGGGCGTGGTGCTTTCGCACCGCAACATGGTCGCCGGCGCCAAGAGCGTCGCCAGCTATCTGGAGAACCACGCCGGCGACACGCTGCTGGCCGCCCTGCCGCTGTCCTTCGACGCCGGTTTCAGCCAGCTGACCACGGCCTTCCATGTCGGGGCGCGGGTGGTGCTGCTCAACTACCTGCTGCCGCGCGACGTGATCAAGGCCATCGAGCGCGAGCGGGTCACCGGCCTCACCGCCGTGCCGCCGCTGTACATCCAGCTGACCCAGCTGGCCTGGCCGGAATCGATTACCGGGCACTTGCGTTATTTCGCCAACACCGGCGGACGCATGCCGCGCGAGACGCTCGACGCGCTGCGCCGCCACCTGCCGCAGAGCAAGCCTTTCCTGATGTACGGCCTGACCGAGGCCTTCCGCTCGACCTACCTGCCGCCCGCCGAGGTCGACCGGCGCCCGGACTCGATCGGCAAGGCCATTCCCAATGCCGAGATCCTGGTCCTGCGCGAGGACGGCTCGCCCTGCGCGCCGAACGAACCGGGCGAACTGGTGCATCGCGGCGCGCTGGTCGGCATGGGCTACTGGAACGATCCGGAAAAGACCGCCGAGCGCTACAAGCCGCTGCCGGTGCATGCGCCGGGCCGCGAGGCCGGGCTGGTGCTGCCGGAGATCGCCGTCTTCTCCGGCGACACGGTGCGTATGGACGAGGACGGTTTCCTCTATTTCATCGGCCGCCGCGACGAGATGATGAAGACTTCCGGCTACCGCGTCAGCCCGACTGAGGTCGAGGAAATCCTTTACGCCACCAAGATGGTCGGCGAATGCGTTGCCTTCGGTGTCGATGACGACCGCCTCGGCCAGGCCATCCAGGTCATCGCCACGCCGCCGGCCGAAGGCCGCCTCGATATAGCCGACCTGCTGGCCGAATGCCGCCTGCGCATGCCGGCCTACATGGTGCCGGCCGGCATCGAGGTGCGCGACGGGCCATTGCCGCGCAATCCGAACGGCAAGATCGACCGCAAGACGTTGGCCACCGAGTGGGTGGCCAGGAACGCCGGCTAAGCCCGGCCCGCACAGGAAATTCGACGATGTCCCAGCCGCCCGTACGCCCCTTGCCCACGCACGCCCCGATGACGCAGTTCGCCATCGCCGACGGCCAGTTGCTGGTCGGCGGCCTGCCGCTCGAACGTCTGGCCGCCCGCGTCGGCCAGACACCGTTCTATGCCTATGACCGCGCCCTGCTGATGAGCCGCGTGGCCGAACTGCGGGCAGCGCTGCCGGCAGCGATCAAGCTGCATTACGCGATGAAGGCCAATCCGATGCCGGCCGTCGTCGGCCTGATGGCCGGCCTGGTCGATGGCATCGACGTCGCTTCGGCCGGCGAACTGAAGGTCGCCCTCGACGCCGGCGCCGATCCGCATGAGATCAGCTTCGCCGGCCCCGGCAAGCGCGACGGCGAATTGCGCCAGGCGGTGGCGGCCGGCGTACTGGTCAATCTCGAATCCTTCCGCGAAGTCGGCCTGCTGGCTGCCATCTCGGCCGCCCTCGGCGTGCCGGCGCGGGTCGCCGTGCGGGTCAATCCGGATTTCGAGCTGAAAGGCTCGGGCATGAAGATGGGCGGTGGCCCCAAGCAATTCGGCGTCGATGCCGAACAGGTGCCGCAACTGCTGACCGAGATCGGCCGCGCCGGCTTGCAGTTCGAAGGTTTTCACCTGTTCGCCGGTTCGCAGAACCTGAAAGCCGAATCTATCTGCGAAGCGCAGCAGAAATCCTGGGCGTTGGCCCGGCAATTGGCCGACCATGCACCGGCCCCGGTGCGCTTCCTGAATCTCGGCGGCGGCTTCGGCATTCCCTACTTTCCCGGCGAACAGCGCCTGGACCTGGCACCGATCGGCGCCAACCTGGCGGAACTGGCGGGCCGCACCGCCGCCGAGATGCCCGGCGCCGAACTAGTCATCGAACTCGGCCGCTATTTCACCGGCGAAGCCGGCATCTACGTGACCCGCGTCATCGACCGCAAAGTTTCCCGCGGCCAGGTCTATCTGGTCGTCGACGGCGGCCTGAACCACCACCTGTCGGCCTCCGGCAATTTCGGCCAAGTGATCCGCAAGAACTATCCGGCTGCCATCGGCAACCGGATGGGCGCCGGCAACGGCGAACCCGCCTCGGTCGTCGGCCCGCTATGCACCCCGCTCGACCTGCTGGCCGAACGCATGGACCTGCCGGCGGCGCAGCCGGGCGACCTGGTGGTCATCTTCCAGAGCGGCGCCTACGGCGCCAGCGCCAGCCCGCAGGCCTTCCTCGGGCATCCGGCGGTCGTCGAAGTGCTGGTCTGAGCGATTCTCAGGCGAGGAACATCGTCGAGTGTTCCAGGTCCTCGTGGGTCAGTCCGTTGTCGAGAGCGCTGACGAACTTGCGCCAGACCAGATCCGGCTCGCCGACCTTGAAACCGTAGAAGCCGTTGAAGCCGTTGGCCTGGTCGCGCACGGCCAGAGCCTTGATCACCGAGATCTCGGACCGTCCCAGATGCACCGTCGCCGAACTCCAGACGTTGAGAGGCAGCCCTTCCCGGGCATAGGCCTGGAAGCCGTATTCCGAGACCTCGATGACCTGCACCGCATACTCGCTCCCCTTGCCGTTCAGCGCATCGAGTCGGATCAGCCCCGGGCATTTGACGGAAAAGCGCCGGTGCTGGCGTAGCTGCACCCCGTCGCCGACGACCGGCAGTTCGGGCAGGACGGCGCGGTAGGCGGGCAGATCGTAGATGGAGTGCAGCAAGGCCTTCTTGCGTGCGTCGAGGTTGGCAAATCCTTGGGTACGCCGGTTGAAGAAGTGATCGAGCAATACCGGCGTCAGTACCGGGTCGTTGGTGGTGAAGTAGCGGCGGCTCGGCAGTTGCAGGTTGGGCAGTTTGACCTTGGTGAAGTAGGACAGCAGATCCTTGCGCGCCGGCTTGCCGGAATAGGCTCGGGCCATGGTGGTGGGCGCCAGGTACAGATCGATGGCGGCACCCACCGCCGGTGCGCCGTTGGCAAAGTCGTAGTTCTCGACGACATTGGCGGTCAGGCGCTGGAAGAACAGCAGCGATTCGTACATCTCGATGCGATTGGGATTGACCGCGATCAGCAGATGACGGGTATCGAAGTACTCGGTTGCGTACTCGTACATGAACTTCATCAGCGGAAACAGGATGGCGCCACCGGTCTTGCGAAAACGCGGATGCACCGCCAGCGCCGAGACTTCGGCCAGATTGCCGCCCTTGACCCGGACCCCGCTCAGATCGAAGATTTTCTGCAACGGAAAACCGAAGGCACTTTCGCGGATCAGCGAGATGGTGCCGACCACTTCGCCGTCCCACTTGGCGCACAAGGTCGTGGTCGTCGGCAGCGAATGGTAGAGCGTGACCCGCATCCCCGACGGATCGGGCTTCATGAAACCGGCATCGACATAGGCATCATGCAGCAGCGAGAAACTGGCCTCCAGTTCCTCCTGCGTCTCGGCGATCTTCAACTGCAGGCGATCGCTCGGCGCCGGGTCGCAATCGACGAAGGAACGATAGATAGCAAACCGGGTGTCGCGCGGCAAGGCAGCCAGCATCCGGCGCAACCCCTGGTGCAATACTTTTCTCATTGCCTTCGTCGCAGTCGCCATCGCAGTATCCCCCCTATCGGTCATCATTGATGTTGGATGGATAGAACACTTATACATCACCGGCAGCCCAAGCCGAAACGCCCGTCATTCTTCCGCCGGCCGGACGTGAGCAGCATATCACTTTGGTAATAAAGCCTTTTCTCCATCTGCGGAATAAACTGCATGCCCCGCTGCAGCTTATGACAATCCCCGTGGCAGGCGTTCCCCTGCGGCCATCGGCAACATGAAGCCACCCAGACGAAAATGTCACTTTTGTCGCTTTTATTCGATCATTGCGCATTTGCGAAAATCGCTTCGTCGGCCTGTTTGCACAGCCTTTCCGGCAGATCGGGAAATACTACCGGAGACCCCTTATCGCGAATTGGAAGCCATCGTGAAATACTGCACGGGCATGATCCATCCGGCCTCCTAAAATCCGTCCCATACGCTGGCACTCCGGGCTCGGCAGTGCACCTCCCGGCGGCCTTGGTCCAGGAACACCCGCCGACCACATCGGAACGGGACGGTTTTTCGGAGCTCGACATCATGCTGGGTAAAAACGGGGGCTGATCATGATCAGAGTGTTCAATCACTGGCTGCGCTGGCGTTCGCTGGTCCAGATGCTGTTCGACTTTTCCTTCGTGATCGTCTGCATCGTGATCGCCATGATGTGGGTGCACAACGGCCTGCCGGTCAATCACCCACGGGTGCTGCTGTTCGCCGCCCTGCTGGCGACCGCGATGCTGGTGATCAACGCCTGGCTGGGTTTCTACCAGCGCCTGAGCAGCCGCAGCCCGCTGGAAACAAGAGCCCGGGCGGTGCTCTCGCTTTACCTGGCGGTTCCCGTTGCCTACGGCATCTACGCCCTGCTGCCACTGAGCGGCGTCAGCCGTGAATTCATGCAGTTGTCGGCCATGTCCGCGGTATTCGGCATGCTGATTACCCGCGTCAGCACGACGCAGGCCTCGCCGACCGGCATCCTGACCCGCCGGATCATGGTGTTCGGCTCCGGCCCCAAGGCCCTGGCGGTCAAGCGGGCGCTGAACAAGTCCGACCCGTCGGCCGAGATCATCGGCTTCTTCCCCGGCCCCAACGAAGATCACCCGGCGGTTCCGGCCGACCTGATCCTCGGTGCCAATCGTTCGCTGACCAATACCGCGCTGGCGATGAAGGCCGACGAGATCGTCGTGGCCCTGACCGAGCGCCGCGGCGGCGCCATGCCGCTGCGCGAATTGCTCGACTGCAAGCTGCAGGGCATCCGCGTGCTCGACCTGGCCAGCCACTTCGAACAGACGCTCGGCCAGATCCGCCTCGAGTCGCTCTATGCCGGCTGGCTGATTTTCGGCGACGGCTTCCGTCAGGGCGTGCTGCGCACCGTCGTCAAGCGTGCATTCGACATCATCTGCGCGACGATCCTGATCGTCCTGGCCTTGCCGGTGATGGCCATCGCCGCCATCGCCATCATCATCGAAAACGGCTTCCCAATCCTCTACCGGCAGGAGCGTGTCGGCCTCAACGGCCGGCTGTTCAACGTCATCAAGTTCCGCAGCATGCGCCGCGATGCGGAAAAGGACGGCAAGCCGGTCTGGGCGACCAAGCAGGACGACCGCGTGACACGCGTTGGCAAGATCATCCGCAAGCTGCGTATCGATGAACTGCCGCAACTGTTCAGTGTGCTCAAGGGCGACATGAGCCTGGTCGGGCCGCGCCCCGAACGCCCTTTCTTCGTCGACCAGCTGACCAAGGAAATCCCGTTCTATGCCGTGCGGCACAGCGTCAAACCGGGCGTCACCGGCTGGGCCCAGGTCCGCTATCACTACGGCGCAACGGTCGAAGATTCGGCGGAGAAACTTCAGTACGATCTCTATTACGTCAAGAATCACTCGTTGTTCCTGGACATCCTGGTCCTGTTCGATACCATCGGCGTCGTGCTCACCGGCAAAGGCGCCCAATAACTTACAGAAGCCGCCTGCGAGCGGCGTCAATTACGACCCCGCATGAACACTGACTCGGCACCGCTGATCGTCTGGAGCTTCGGCATCGCAGCCGGGGCCTACACGCTTTTTGCCGCCTACCTGCTGATTCTCGGCCCGTCATGGCAATCCGGCCGGCGTACCCGGGCCCTGGGGCTGGCCATCGCCTTCTCGCTGGTCTGGGCCTGGCTGTCGTGGGCTTCGTTTGCCGCCGGGCATTCGTTCATTCTCTTCGCCTCGTCGCTCAGCGACGTCCTGCGCCATGGCGCCTGGTTCGCCTTCCTGATCCTGCTGCTGACGCCGGACGCCGCCAGCGGCAAGCGCGCACTGCTTCCGGACTGGCTGGTACCGGCCTGCTGGTTGAGCGTTCTCGGCGGACTGGCCTGGCAGATATCGCTGATCTTCGGCCTGGCGGCGGCCGAACAGTGGTTGCGCACCGCCCTGTTCATCGCCCTGGCCATGCCGGTCCTCGGATTGATGCTGGTCGAACAGTTGTTTCGCGGCATCGCCGACGATGCCGTGTGGAACATCAAGCCGCTCTGCCTGGGGCTGGCCGGCCAGTTCATCTTCGACATCTACCTGTTCTCCGAGGCCCTGATGTTCAACCGGCTCGACCAGGATGCCTTTGCCGTGCGCGGCATGGTGCATGCGATGACGGTGCCGCTGCTGTTGCTGGCGACCCTGCGCAGCCGCGACTGGACGGCAAAGATCCGGCTGTCGCAACGGGCCGCCTTCCACTCGGCCACCTTGCTGATGGCCGGGCTGTACCTGCTGTTCATGGCCGGCGTCGGTTACTACGTCCGCTATTTCGGTGGCAACTGGGGACGGGCGCTGCAACTGGCGCTGGTTTTCGCCGCCATGCTCGGTCTCGGCGTACTGGTGGTTTCCGGTTCGATGCGGGCAAAGCTGCGGGTACTGGTCGGCAAGCATTTCTTCCGTTACCGCTACGACTACCGCGAGGAGTGGCTGCGTTTCACGCAGACCCTGGCGGCCCAGGAATCACCGCAGGCCATGGGGCAGCAGGTGATCCGCGGCCTGGCGGCGATGGTCGAAAGCCCGGCCGGCGGCCTGTGGCTGCGCGAGGCGGGCCAGGAGGCCTATCGCCAGACGGCGCGCTGGAACATCCCGGCCAGCCAGACGCCCGAGCCGCTGGATTCGTCGCTGGCGGAGTTTCTGGTCGCCAGCGGCTGGGTCGTCAATCTCGAGGAATACCGGTGTTATCCGGGACGCTACGGCGAACTGGAGATTCCGCCATGGCTGTCGGAGCTGCCCAATGCCTGGCTGATCGTCCCGCTGATGGTCGGCAGCCAGATGACCGGCTTCGTCGTCCTGGCCAGTGCCCGCACGCCGATCGACGTGAACTGGGAGGTCAATGACCTGCTGCGTACCGCCGGCTGCCAGGCGGCCGGTTTCCTGGCCAACATGCAGGCCACCGAAGCCCTGCTCGAGGCGCGCAAGTTCGATGCTTTCAACCGGATGTCGGCCTTCGTCGTGCACGACCTGAAGAACATCGTCACCCAGCTGTCGCTGATGCTGAAAAATGCCGAACGCCATCGCGACAATCCCGAGTTCCAGCAGGACATGCTGATGACGGTCGAACACTCGGTCGAACGGATGCGCCAGCTGATGATGCAGTTGCGCGAAGGCGCCACTCCCCCGGGTACCGCCTGCGGTGTTAATCTTCCCGACGTCATCGAACGGATCCGCAAGGAAAAGGCGGATCAGGGAAGGAGCGTCGAATTGCAACTGCAACACAAGTTGGCGACACGCGGCCACGAGGACCGTCTGGAACGGGTCATCGGCCACCTGGTGCAAAACGCGCTCGATGCCACGCCGCCCTCCGGCAGCGTGACGGTTTTCCTGGAGCGACGCGGCGACCGGGCTGCCCTGGAAGTCAACGACACCGGCCATGGCATGACTCAGGAATTCATCCGCGAGCGCCTGTTCAAACCCTTTCAGAGCACCAAACAGGCCGGCATGGGCATCGGTGCCTATGAAAGCTCGCAGTACATCCGCGAACTGGGGGGCGAAATGCTGGTCAGCAGCGAACCGGGCAAGGGCACCCGGATCACCGTCATGTTGCCGCTGTTCGAAGCCCGCACCGAATCCGATTTGCGTGAAAAGGAATCCGCTTGACTACGGAAAAGCCACGTCCCCTGCTGATCGTCGAGGACGACCCGGCATTGCAGAAGCAGCTGCGCTGGTCCTTCGACCAGTTCGAGACGCTAACCGCCGGCGACCGCGAAAGCGCGCTCAGCCAGATCCATCGCCACAATCCGGCGGTGGTCACCATGGACCTCGGCCTGCCGCCGGACGCCGACTCGGTTTCCGAAGGCTTCCGCCTGCTCGAACAGATCCTGTCGACGGCCCCCGACACCAAGGTCATCGTTCTCACCGGCCAGAACGACCGGGCCAACGCCCTGCGCGCCATCGGTCTCGGCGCCTACGATTTCTTCGCCAAGCCGTTCGAACCGGAACTGCTCGCACTGACGATCGAGCGGGCTTTCCGCCTCTACGACCTGCAGCAGGAAAACCGCCGCCTGCAAGCCGCGCAGCACCCGGCCGCCCTGGCCGGACTGCTGACGCGCAGCCCGGAAATGCTGCGTGTCTGCCGCACCGTCGAAAAGGTTGCCGGCAGCAACGCCACGGTGCTGCTGCTCGGCGAGAGCGGCACCGGCAAGGAAGTACTCGCCCGCGGCCTGCACGAAGCGTCGCCGCGCAAGAACGAGCGCTTCGTCGCCATCAACTGTGCGGCGATTCCGGACAATCTGCTGGAAAGCGAGTTGTTCGGCTACGAGAAGGGGGCCTTCACCGGCGCCGCCAAGACAACTCCCGGCAAGATCGAAAGTGCCGACGGCGGCACGCTGATGCTCGACGAAATCGGCGATCTGCCCCAGCCGCTGCAGGCCAAGCTGCTGCGCTTCCTGCAGGAACGGGTCATCGAACGTTTGGGCGGACGCCAGGAAATCCCGGTCGACGTCCGCATTGTCTGCGCCACTCACCAGGATCTCAAGACGCTGATCAGCGAAGGGCGCTTCCGCGAGGACCTGTACTACCGGCTGGCGGAGATCGTCATCAACATCCCGCCGCTGCGCACCCGCAATGGCGATGCCGCACTGCTCGCCCACGCCTTTGTCCGCCGCTTCGCCGGCGAACACAACTGCGGCAGCATGATGCTGACCGAAGATGCGATCCGGGCCATCGAAGCGCACGGCTGGCCCGGCAATGTCCGCGAACTGGAGAACTGCATCAAGCGCGCGGTGATCATGGCCGATGGCGCCCAGATCACGCGCGAGGATATCGGGCTGGAAATCGACCCTGGCAACCAGTCCGAATTCATCGATCTACGCAAAATCCGCGACGAAGCCGAGCGCAACGCCGTGGTCACTGCCCTCGGCCGCGCCAACGGCAATCTGGTCCGCGCCGCCGAAATCCTCGGCATCAGCCGGCCGACCCTCTATGACCTGATGCACCGCCTGGGGCTCAAGTAGCCCGATCCTTCGAGAGAGATTCCCATGAAAATGCCTACCTCGTTCATCTCCACCGCCCTCTCGACTGCCCTGCTGGCTGCTTTTCTCGGAGCTTGCGGCGGCGACAGCCCGGAACAACTGCTCGCCTCAGGGAAGGAATTTCTCGCCAAGAATGACAGCAAGGCTGCAGTCATCCAGTTCAAGAATGCCTTGCAAGCCAATCCGAGTCTTGGCGAAGCGCGCTTCCTGCTCGGCAGTGCCCTGCTCGACGGCGGCGATCCAGCCGGCGCCGAGGTCGAACTGCGCAAGGCGCTTGATCTCAAGTACGCCAGCGACCAGGTCGTTCCGCTGTTGGCCAAAGCCCTGCTCGCCGCCGGCCAGGCCAAAAAACTCACCGACGAATGGGGCAAGACCGAGCTGCCGAACGGCGAGGCGCAGGCCAGCCTGAAAACCTCGCTGAGCCAGGCTTTCGCGGCACAGGGCAAACGCGACCTGGCACAAAGTGAGTTGGCCGCCGCCTTGGCCGCCAAACCGGACTACGGCCCGGCACAACTGGCCAGCGCCCGGATCAAGGCCGGGGCCGGCGACCTCGATGGGGCCGGCGCCATCGTCGACAGCGTGCTCGCCGCCAATGCCAAGGACCATGAAGCCCTGCTCCTGTCCGGCTCGCTGAAGGCCGCCAAAGGCGACCCCAACGGTGCCGTCGAACGCTACCGCCAGGCCGTCGCCGCCAAGCCGGATTTCCTGCTCGCCCATTCGGCTGCCGTCACGACTCTGTTCCAGCAGGGCAAGGCCGAGGAAGCAGGCAAACAGCTGGAAGCTCTGAAAAAGGTCGCCCCCAGCCATCCACAAACGCTCTATCTCGATGCCCAAGCGGCCTACCAACGCAAGGACTTCAAGGCGGCCCGCGACATTGCGCAACAGTTGCTGAAGCTCGTTCCGAACAATCCGAACACCTTGCAGTTAGCCGGCGCCATCGAGTTCCAGATGCGGTCCTACGTGCAAGCCGCAACCTACCTCAACAAGGTCTTGCAGCAAGTGCCCGATCAGCAACTGGCCCGGCGCCTGCTCGTTTCGACCTATCTGCGTTCCGGCCAGGCAACCAAGGCCCAGGAAGCGCTACAACCGGCCCTTGGTCGCATTGACAAGGATCCGGCCATGCTGGCGCTGGCCGGCGAAACCTATCTGCAGAACGGCGACTCGGCCAAGGCCGCCGAATACTTTGCCAGAGCGGCCAAGCTTGACCCGAACAACCCGGCTCGAAAGACTTCGGTGGCTATCGCCCATCTGGCCCAAGGCAAGAACAGCGCACTGGGCGAACTGGAGGAAATCGCCGAATCGGACAAGGGAACCACCGCTGATCTCGCACTGATCGCCGGCCACCTACGAGCCGAGCAGTTCGACAAGGCCCTCAAAGCCATCGATGCGCTGGAAAAAAAGCAGCCCGATAATCCGGCCACGCATAACCTGCGTGCCCGGACACTGCTCGGCAAGAAAGACGTCGCCGGCGCCCGTGCCAGTTTCGAGAAGGCGCTATCCCTCAACCCGACCTTCTTCCCGGCAGCAGCCAGCCTGGCGACGCTCGATCTGGCGGACAAGAAACCCGACGACGCGCGCAAACGCTTCGATGCAGTCCTGGCAGCCGATCCGCGCCATATTCAGGCGCTGCTGTCGCTGGCCGAATTGCGCGCCCGCAATGGCGGCAACCACGAGGAGGTTGCCGGCCTGATCGCCAAGGCGATCACGGCCAACCCGCAGGACACTGCCCCGCGCCTGGCCTTGATCCAGCACCATCTGAAAGCCAAGGAATACAAGAAGGCCGTGATTGCTGCCAACGAAGCTGTGGCGGCCATTCCGGACAAGCCCGAGATCCTCGATGCCCTGGGCCGCAGTCAGCAAGCGGCCGGCGAAACCAACCAGGCTCTGATTACCTACGGCAAGCTGGCGGCCCTGCAGCCTTCGTCGCCACTGGCAGACCTGCGTATCGCCGAAATCCAGCTAGCCGGCAAGAACAAGGAAGAAGCAGCCAAGCACCTGAAAAAGGCCTTGGACATCAAACCCGATCTGCTCGATGCACAGCGCGGCCTGATCCTCCTGTCCCTCGATGAAAAGAAATCCGGCGAAGCCCTCGGCATCGCCCGCCAGGTACAGCAACAGCGTCCTCGCGAAGCGATCGGCCACGTTCTCGAAGGCGACATCAACGCGGTAGTCAAGGCCTGGCCCGAAGCAATCGCCGCATACCGCCGCGCCATCAAGATGCAGCCGTCGCCGGAACTGGCAATCAAGCTGCATACGATCCTCAACGCCGCGGGTAATGCCACCGAAGCCGAACGCTGGGCAGCCAGTTGGAACAAGGATCACCCGAAGGACATTGCGATGCGGATGCACCAGGGCGATATCGCCACCTCGAACAAGGATTACAACCAGGCCGTGAAGTTCTATCTGGCGGCTCTCGAAGTCCAGCCGAACAATCCGCTGGTGCTCAATAACCTGGCATGGACCTCCGGCCAGTTGAAGTCCCCCAAGGCCATGGAATATGCTGAGAAAGCCAATCGCCTCGCCCCGAACCAGGCTCCATTTATGGACACCCTGGCCGTGCTGCTTGCCGAGCAGGGCGACCATGCCAGAGCCATCGAATTGCTGCGCAAGGCGCACCAAATAGCCCCCCAAGCTGCGGCAATCCAGTTCAACCTAGCCAAAGTGCTGATGAAGGGCGGACAGAAGGATGCGGCACGCAAGGAACTGGACGCCTTGGCCAAGCTCGGGGACAAGTTCCCGCAACAAGCCGAGGTCGCCCGCCTGCAGAAGGAACTTTGACTCCAGGAAGGCAAGATCGGCCTGTCGACAGGAACTTATCGCCAAACCAATCACCTGAAGGAAAGAAAAAATGACAACAATTGCTGTCGTCGGCTTGGGTTACGTCGGCTTGCCGCTGGCTGTTGAATTCGGCAAGAAATACCGCACCATCGGCTTCGATCTGTCGGAAGAAAAAATTGCCGCCTACAAGCAGCACATCGATCCTACCGGCGAAGTAAGCAGCGACGACCTGAAGGCTGCCAACCGGCTCGAAATGGGTACTGACCCAACCGCCCTGAAGGAGGCGGACTTCGTCGTCGTCGCCGTCCCGAC
>DASUZG010000483.1:0-8811 GCA_036376995.1 Azonexus sp.
AATTGCAATGCCAGCCTTTTTCAGGGAATCCAGAAACTGCTCGAAGGATTCGTTGCTCAGACTACCCATTTGGTTCTCCGTTGAAGTGCGGTGCGTTGGCACCATGAGCCGAATAACGACGCGATTTCGATTCGGTTGACACGAAAGTCATAGATCTTTGAATGCGATAATGGCGCCCATGAAGAAGCCGAATCAAAAGCCGAATCCGCCTGCCGCGATCCCCGACCTCCGTCCCGGCCAGTCCGTCGAACTGCTCAAGGAACTGCATATCCTGACCCGCGACGGCAAGCTCAACCAGGACAGCCGCCGCAAGCTGAAACAGGTCTATCACCTGGTTCAGTTCATCGAACCGCTGCTGGAAGGGGCTGAGACACTGGTCGACCACGGGGCCGGCAAGTCCTATCTCGGCTTTATCCTCTACGATCTCTGTATCAAGGAGCGTGCCAACGGCGAGATCATCGGCATCGAAAGCCGTCCGGAACTGGTCGCCAAATCGCGCGAACTGGCCGCCCGGCTGGACTTTCCGCGCATGCGCTTCCTCGCCTGCACGGTCGAGGAATCGCTGACCGACCCCGAACTGCCGGAAGGCGTCGATGTCGTCACCGCGCTACACGCCTGCAACACGGCCACCGACGATGCGATCCGTTTCGCACTGGCCCGACAGGCCCGGCATATCGTGCTGGTGCCTTGCTGCCAGGCCGAGGTCGCCGCCGCGATGCGGGCGAAAAAGAACGAGTCACTGGGCAAGACGCCGCTGTCCGAACTGTGGCGACACCCGATCCACACCCGCGAACTGGGCAGCCACCTGACCAACGCACTGCGCTGCCTGCTGCTCGAAGCGCACGGCTACGACGTCACGGTCACCGAACTGGTCGGCTGGGAACACTCGATGAAGAACGAGCTGATCATCGCCAGCAAGCGCGGCGCGCCGCGCAAGAATGCCCGCGAACGGGCCGAAGCCATTCTGCGCGAGTTCAATATCGAGGAACTTGCAGCGCGGTTCACCTACTAAGACGCGCCATGAACCGTTTTCAACACCCCCTCGAACTGCTTGCCCCGGCCAAGAACGCCGATTTCGGCATCGAAGCCATCAAGCACGGTGCCGACGCCGTCTATATCGGCGGCCCGGCCTTCGGCGCCCGTTACGGCGCCGGCAACGATGTCGCCGAAATCCGACGCCTGTGCGAGTTCGCCCACCGCTACCGGGCCCAGGTTTTTGTCGCGGTGAACACCATCCTGCACGACGAAGAACTCGAAGGCGCCCGGCAACTGGCCTGGCAGCTGTACGACGCCGGCGCGGATGCACTGATCATCCAGGACATGGGCCTGCTCGAGCTCGACCTGCCGCCGATCCAGCTGCACGCCTCGACCCAGACCGATATCCGCAACCCGGCCAAGGCCCGCTTCCTGCAGGACGTCGGCTTCTCGCAGATCGTGCTGGCGCGCGAAATGAGCATTGCCGAAATCGCCGCCGTGGCCAAGGAAACCACGCTCGCCCTCGAATACTTCGTGCATGGCGCGCTGTGTGTCGCCTATTCCGGACAGTGCTACATCAGCCACGCCCACACCGGGCGCAGCGCCAACCGCGGCGAATGCTCGCAGGCCTGCCGCCTGCCCTACACGCTGGTCGACGACAAGGGCCGGACGATCACCGAGAACCAGCACCTGTTGTCGATGAAGGACAACAACCAGAGCAACAATCTGCTCGACCTGATCCGCGCCGGCGTCAGCTCGTTCAAGATCGAGGGGCGGTTGAAGGACCTCTCCTACGTCAAAAACATCACCGCCCACTACCGCACGCTGCTCGACGGCATCATCGCCGAGCACCCGGAATACCGCCGCGCCTCCAGCGGCCGCTCGACCTTCACCTTCACGCCGCGGCCGGACAAGACCTTCAACCGCGGCTACACCGACTACTTCGCCGGCGGGCGCCAGGACGACATCGGCGCCTTCGACTCGCCGGCCTTCGTCGGCGAGCTGATCGGCGAGGTCGCTGCGATCGGCGACGGCTGGATCGAGGTCGACAGCAGCGAGACTTTCCACAACGGCGATGGCGTCTGCTTCCACGACTCCCACGGCGACGTCCAGGGCATGCGCATCAACCGCGCCGAGGGCCGGCGCCTCTACCCGGCCGAGCTGCCGGCTGAACTGACTGAAGGCGCCACGCTGTTCCGCAACCGCGACCAGGAGTTCGAACGGGCGCTGGAAAAAGATTCGGCCGAGCGGCGCATCGCCGTCACGCCATGCTTCAGCGAGACGGCCGCCGGCTTCGCGCTGACGCTGACCGACGCGGATGGCGTCACCGTCACCGTCGAGCTGCCGCATGCCAAGGAGCCCGCCCAGAACGCCGAGCGCGCCCTGGCCACGCTGAAGGACAGCCTCGGCAAGTTCGGCAACACGATGTTCGTCGCCGAAGCGGTCGATTTGCAATGCTCGCAGGCGTGGTTCCTGCCTGTCGGCACCCTCAACGCGCTACGCCGGGAAGCCGTCGAGCAGCTGGAAGCCGCCCGCCTCGCCAGCCACCCGCGCCCGCCGCGCGCCACGCCGGCAGCCGACCCGGCGCCCTACCCGCAGGACGAACTGACCTACCTCGGCAACGTCTTCAATGCCCGGGCCCGCAGCTTCTACGAGAAGCACGGCGTCAAGCTGATCGAGGACGCCTACGAGGCCGGCAACGAGAAGGGCATGGTCTCGCTGATGATCACCCGCCACTGCCTGCGCTACAGCTTCAACCTGTGTCCGAAGGAAGTGAAGCACCTGAAGCCGGACCCGATGACGCTGGTCAACGGCAGCGAGAAACTGATCCTCAAGTTCGACTGCAAGGCCTGCGAAATGCACGTCGTCGGCAAGATGAAGAAAGGCGTCAAGCTCAACCTGGGCAGCATCCGTCCCGCATAATAGCGGCATGCGCCCGACCGCCTGCCCTTCCTGCCAGCAGCCGATGAGCAAGCACCGCTTCGCGCGGCAGCTGCACGGCGAGATCGTGCTCGACCTGTGCTTTCACTGCAGCGGCATCTGGTTCGACGAATACGAAAGCGCCCAGCTCACGCCCGGCGGCATCATCGCGCTGTTCAAGCTGCTGCACGAACACCACGACGACCCGCGCCAGCCGCTGCGCGAGCCGCTGACCTGCCCGCGCTGCGCCGAACGCCTGCTGCACGGCCTCGACATCGCCAAGCATGGCGGCCGCTTCAATTACCACCGCTGCCTGCAGCGCCACGGCCGCTTCACCACCTTTGCCCAGTTCATGATCGAGAAGGGCTTCGTCCGCCAGCTCAACCCGGCCGAGATCGACGCGCTGTCGGCCAAGGTCGGCATCGTCCGCTGCATGGGCTGCGGCGCCCCGGTCGATATCCGCCGCGAGCATGTCTGCGGCCACTGCCGGGCACCGATCGCCATCCTCGATCCGGAGGCCGTCGATCAGGCGCTGTCCCGCTTCCAGAGCGCGGAAGTCAAGCGCACCACGGTCGACGTCAATGCCCTGGGCGACGCCATCGTGATGCAGGAGCGGGAAAGATCACGCCAGCAGCGTGAGCGCCAGCAACCGGACAACGCCGGCATCGTCGATGCCATCGACCTGCTGTCGGCCGGCGCCGAATTCGTCTGGACCCTGATCCGGCGCTGATCAGCCCGGCTCGCCGGCGAGCAGCACTGCCGGATGCAATTCCACCTGCTGCCGCTCGCTGCCCAGCCACACCACGCCGTCCTGGATCGTGCACTGCAGCTTCATGCTGCGCTCGGCCAGCGCCGCCAGGGCCTTGCCCTCCTCCGCCGCCAGTTGCAGCACGCGCAGGTTCTTCTGCCCGCCGACCTTGTCGGCGGTCTGCTGCCACCAGATGTCGGCGGCCCGCCCACCATAGGCCAGCACGCACACCTGGCGGGCGCGGTTGCAGGCACGGCGGATGTTCTTCTCATCGGGCAGGCCGACGTCGATCCAGCGCGCGATGGCGCCGGTGGCGTCGAGATCCTGCAGCGCCGCCTCGTCCTCGGACGACAGGCCGCGGCCGAAGGCCAGCGTTTCCGACGCGTTGAGCGCGAAGGCCAGCAGGCGGACCATCATCCGCTCGTCGGTTTCCGAAGGATGGCGCGCCAAAGTCAGCGCATGCTCGGCGAAGTAGCCGCGGTCGAGATCGGCCAGCTGCAGATCGGCCTTGAAGATGGTGGATTTGAGAGCCATGCGGGCGGCGAAAAAGTGCGGATTATCCCATGACGCCCGCCGCAAAGCCGGCTAGGATGAAGAACACACATCCCAAGTATCTGCCATGAAAGTTCCCCGCCTCGTCCTCGGCCTGCTGGTCGCAGTTGCCACGCTCGCCGCCCGCGCCGACGTCATCGACATCGACAATGCCCAACTCGCGAAGCTGATGCAGGACGGCGTGCCGGTCATCGACATCCGCCTGCAGTCGGAATGGGAAGAAACCGGCATCGTCGCCGGCAGCAAACTGCACACCTTCTTCGACGAGCGCGGCCGCGCCGACCCGGCGGCCTGGCTGAACCAGGTCAAGCCCCATGCCCGGCCGGACCAGCCGGTCGTCGTCATCTGCCGCAGCGGCAACCGGACCAAGGCAGTCAGCCAGTTCCTGTCGCAGCAGGCCGGCTACGCCACCGTCTACAACGTCAAGGCCGGCATCAAGGGCTGGCTCGGCGAGCGCCGGCCGGTCGTCCCCGCCGCCCCGGCGATCGCCGCCTGCCGGGCCGAGCGGACTTGCTGAACCAGCCGGTCGCCCGCAAGCGCTGCGCCAGTTGCGAACGCTGGCAAGGCCCCCGGCAACCCGGACCAACGCCGGACAGCGTCGCCATCGCCGCGGAAACCGACAGCGGCCTGTGCGTCGGCGGCGGCTGGGACGGCGATCTGCGCCGCGCCCGCTGCGCCTGCGGCCACTGGC
Source organism: Azonexus sp. (assembly GCA_036376995.1). Lineage (GTDB taxonomy): Bacteria > Pseudomonadota > Gammaproteobacteria > Burkholderiales > Rhodocyclaceae > Azonexus. The sequence goes on from DASUZG010000483.1 coordinate 4,887, forward strand.
GTCTGTGGCCGGCATTGCAACCGGCCGCCGAATCCCTCCCCGAGCCACCCCGATAACGAGCCCGCCGCCATGCAGATTCCGCTTGCCTCCGTCATCCACCTGCTGCATGAAGCGCCACACGCCATCCTGTCGACCCACTCGACGCAATTGCCGGGCTACCCGTACGGCACCGCCGTGCCGCTGGTCGTCGATGCCGCGCAGCAGCCGTGGCTGCTGATCAGCGCGCTGGCCGAGCACACCCGGAACCTGCTGGCCGATCCGCGGGCCAGCCTGGCCGTCGTCGCGCCCGGCGCGGCGAACGTCCAGGATGCCGCCCGCACCACCCTGCTCGGGCGGATCGAGGCGGCGCAGCCGAGCCCCGCCTTCCTGCAGCGCTACCTGCGCTACCAGCCGGATGCCGGCCAGTATCTGGCCCTCGATTTCCAGTTCTTCCGCATGCGCATCGAGCGGGTCCGCTTCATCGGCGGCGTCGGCCGCATGGGCTGGCTCGATGCCGAGGCCTGGCGCGCCGCCAGCGTGCTGGCCGAGGACGACGAGCTGCGCCTGCTGGCCCAGGCACCGGCGACGACGACGCTGCGCCTGCTCGGCCTCGACCCTTTCGGCATCGATTACGCCGCCGGCGACATCCGTCGGCGCAAGCGCTTCGAGACACCGCTGTCGGCCACGGAAATCGCCGGTCTACTCGGCGACCTGCTGCCCGACGCCAGCTAGGCCCGGCGCCAGCCGCTCCTTACGGCTCGTCCCGCTCGGCCGCCGGATCGACCGGGGCCGCCTCGGCCAGTTGCCGGGCACGGACTTCGCGCAACCCCGGGGTTTCCAGGCTGATGCGGCCGAGGGTACCGGCGCGGTAATCGGTCAGCAGCACGGCCGCCGCCTTTTCCAGATCGAGCTCGCCGCCGCGGCCCTTGAGCAGGCAGCCGCGCTTGCGGGCCACCGCTTCGATCACGCCGACGCCATCCAGGCCGTCGGCGGCGAAACCGTAGCGGGCGGTCAGCAGCGCCGGGTAGGCCTGCAGCAGGTAGTCGGCGAGGAACACCGCGACGTCCTCGCCGATGTAGGCATTGACGCCGACGGCATGGCTGGCGGCCAGCATCAGGCCGTCGACGGGATGGGCGATCTTCGGCCACAGCATGCCCGGCGTGTCGTAGATGGTCAGCCGCGAACTGATGTCGATACGCTGCTGGCTCTTGGTCACCGCCGGCTGGTCGCCGACGGCGGCCACCTTCTTCTTGACCAGCGCGTTCATCAAGGTCGATTTGCCGACGTTGGGGATGCCCATGATCATCAGCCGCAAGGGCTTCACCGCGTCGTTGCGGTGCGGCGCAAGCTTCTGCGCCAGCGCCGGGATCTTCGCCACGTCGCCGGCCTTCTTGCAGGAGATGGCGACGGCCGAGACGCCCGGCTGTTTGGAGAAATACTCAAGCCAGGCCTTGGTTGCCGCCGGATCGGCCAGATCGGCCTTGTTCAGCAGCTTCAGGCAGGGCCGCTGGCGAAAGGCGCGCAGCTCGTGGATCATCGGATTGCTCGATGCCTGCGGCAGGCGGGCGTCCAGCACCTCGACCACGACGTCGGCCATGGCCAGCGTTTCGGCGGCCTTCTTGCGGGCCGAGGTCATGTGCCCCGGATACCATTGAATGGACATTGTGTTTCCTGTTCAGCCGCCGGTCACCGGCGGGAAGAAGGCGACCTCGTCGCCCTCCTTGACCGGCGCATCGAGCCCGGCCATGTCCTGATTGACGGCGCAGCGCAGGTTCTTCGCGCTGGCCAGCTTGTCGCGCCCCTGGCCGACCAGCCAGTCGCGCAGCGCACCGACGGTGGCGACACCGGCCGGCAACTCGACGGATTCGCCGGAACGGCCGAGCGCCTCGCGCAGGCCGGCGAAATACAGCACCTTGATACTCATGACAGCAGCTCCGCAAACGGCACGAAGCGCACCGGATCGCCGCGCCGGATGGTCTGTTCCGGCCGGGTCAGCACCAGGCCGTCGGCCCAGCACAGCGACGTGACGACGCCGGAGCCCTGGTTGCCGAACAGGTCGACGCCCCCCTGCTCGTTGAGCGCGGCACGCAGGAATTCGGCGCGGGCATCCGGGCGCAGCCAGTCGAAATCGGCGCGCAGTTCGAGCGGGCGCGGCGTAACCCGGGCGACCCCTTGCAGGCGCAACACGAAGGGGCGCACCAGCATCAGGAAGGTGACGAAGGCGGCCACCGGATTGCCCGGCAGGCCGAGGAACCAGGCCGCACCGTCCGCCTTGCGCACTTCGCCGAAGGCCAGCGGCTTGCCCGGCTTGATGGCGATCTTCCACATGTCGAGCCGGCCTTCGGCTTCGACCGCCGGCTTGACGTGGTCTTCCTCGCCGACCGAGACGCCGCCGCTGGTGACGATCAGGTCGTTGTCGGCCGCCGCCTTGCGCAGCGCCTCGCGGGTCGCCGCCAGGGTATCCGGCACCGTGCCGAGGTCGCGCACCTCGCAGCCCAGGCCTTCGAGCAGCGCGCGCAGGGCGTAGCGGTTGGAGTTGTAGATGCCGCCCGGCGGCAGCGGCTCGCCCGGCTGGTACAGCTCGTCGCCGGTGAAGAAGACGCCGACGCGCAGCCGGCGATGGACCGGCAGTTCCGGCAGGCCGGCCGAGGCGGCCAGCGCGATGTCCTGCGGCCGCAGCCGGATGCCGGCCGGCAGGATCTCGGCGCCGACGGCGATGTCCTCGCCGGCGCGGCGGATGTTCTCGCCGGAACGCGGCACATGGTTGACGACGACGCCGGCCTCGTCAGGCGCGCAACGCTCCTGCATGACCACGGCGTCGGCCCCGGGCGGCACCGGCGCGCCGGTGAAGATGCGCGCGGCGGTGCCCGGTTGCAGCGGGCTGCCGACGCTGCCGGCCGGAATGCGCTGGCTGACCGGCAGGCGGGTGCCGGCTGCCGGGATGTCGGCGACGCGCACCGCATAGCCGTCCATGGCCGAATTGTCGAGCGGCGGCGAAGCGACGGTCGATTGCTGGGCGACGGCCAGTACGCGGCCGGCGGCGGCGGTCAGCGGCAGGCTGCGGACTTCCTCGACCGGCCGGGCGGCGGCCAGCAGCTTGGCGAGGGCTTCTTCAAAACTCAGCATGGGGGGCGCTCCTGCAACTGGAGAGTGGTCATCACGAAATCGGCAATGCGCTCGATATCGTCGAGCGGCAGGCGCGGCAGCGTGGTGTCGATGGCGGCGTCGGTGGCCACGGCGACGATGTCGCGGCGTTCGGGAAAGAGCGGTGGCTTGCCGTTTTCCGGCCGATAGACTTCGAGCTTGGGTACCGGCTCCTGCTTGAACCCTTCGATCAGCACCAGGTCGCACGGCGCCAGGCGAGCGAGCAACTCGTCGAGGCCGACTTCGCCGCCGTCACGCCGTTCGTGCATCAGCGCCCAGCGGTCGCTGCAGGCAAGCAGCACCTCGCCGGCGCCGGCCTCGCGGTGGCGGTAAGAGTCCTTGCCCGGGCGGTCGATGTCGAAGCCGTGATGGGCGTGCTTGATGACGGATACCGTGAGGCCGCGGGCAGTGAAACAGGGAATCAGTTTTTCCAGCAGGGTGGTCTTGCCGGAGCCGGAATAGCCGGCGATGCCGAATACTTTCATGGGCTGCATTCTACGCGCTCAGGCAGGAAAGACCGGGGCGAAGCCACCACCGGGAGTGCGGAAGTTGGTGGTCTGCCCCTGGTACAGGCGGGCCGCGAACAACTGCACGCGGCCCTGGTAAACGTAGGCGCGGATGTCGGCCTTCATCACCCGCGACTCGTCCTCGACCAGCACCGGGTGCTCCGAGGGCGGGGCAATTTCCTGGGCGATGTAGCCGCCCTGCAGGATGTCCTCGAACACGCGCTTGGTCAGCTTGTCGCCGCGATAGGCGGCGCGGCTGCCGAAACCGGCGGCTGGCTTGAAGAACCAGCCCTTGC
>DASUZG010000484.1:0-8888 GCA_036376995.1 Azonexus sp.
CGGAGATGCGGACCAAGGTCGAAGGTGCCATCGAATGGATGTTCGAGCACCGCCAGGGCATTCCCGCCGCCCGCCTCGAACTGATGCACCGCGACGGCCACCGGGTGCCGGTTTACTCCAGTCATACCGTGGTCGATACGCCGGAAGACGGACCGACCATGTTCTGTCTCGACATCGACCTCAGCGAACTGGTCCGCACCGAGCAGGCGCTGGTCGACAGCGAGGAGCGCCAGCGCACCATCCTGCACTCGCTCGGCGAAGGGGTGTACGGCATCGACCGCAACGGCATCTGCACCTTCATCAATTCGACGGCGCTGGCGATGATCGGCCGCGACGAACGCGAAGTGCTCGGCCGCGACCCGCACGCGCTGTTCCACGAGCGCCACCCGGATGGCTCGCCCTACCCGGCCGCCGCCGGCCCGGCCGCCGCCACCTGCCGCGACGGCCTCACCCGGCGCCAGAGCGAATGGTTCTGGCGCAAGGACGGCAGCGGCTTCCCGGCGCAGCTGACGGCCACCGCCCTGCGCCGCGACGGCGAACTGACCGGCGCCGTCGCGGTTTTCACCGACATCAGCGAAAGCGTGCGCATCGCCGGCGAACTCGACCGCTACCGCCATCATCTCGAGGAACTGGTCGACGAACGCACCCACGAGCTGGCCGAGGCCCGGCTGGCGGCAGAGGCGGCCAGCCAGGCCAAGAGCACCTTCCTGGCCAACATGAGCCACGAGATCCGTACGCCGATGAACGCCATCCGCGGCATGGCCCACCTGATCCGCCGCGACGGCCTGTCGCCGGCGCAAAGCGAGCGCCTGGACAAGATCGACAGCGCCACCGAGCACCTGCTCAGCGTCATCAACGACATTCTCGACCTCTCCAAGATCGAGGCCGGCAAGCTGACGCTGGACCGCGACGCCGTCGACATTCCCCGCCTGCTCGCCCGCGCCGCCGGCATCCTCGGCGAGCGGGCGCGCAGCCGCGGGCTGGCACTGGCGATCGAGGCCGACACCTTTCCCGAGCCGCTGCTCGGCGACCCGACGCGGATCACCCAGAGCCTGCTCAACTATCTCGGCAATGCGATCAAGTTCACCGAACGCGGCCGCATCGTGCTGCGCGCCCGCCGCCTGGCCAGCCCCGACGGCGCCGTCGACGTGCGCTTCGAGGTCGAGGACAGCGGCATCGGCATCGCCGCGGACAAGCTGGCCGGCCTGTTCAATGCCTTCGAACAGGCCGACAACACGACCACCCGCAAGTACGGCGGAACCGGCCTCGGCCTGTCGATCACCCGCCGCCTGGCGCAGTTGATGGGCGGCACGGCCGGCGCCGACAGCCGCCCCGGCATCGGCAGCACCTTCTGGTTCAGCGTCCGCCTGGCCATCGGCAGCGCCGCCGAAGCAGCGGCGCCCACCCCCGGCGCGCCGGCTGCCGGCCCCGGGGCGATCAACGGCGCCAGCGTGCTGATCGTCGAAGACGAGCCGCTCAACCAGGAGATCGCCCGCGAATTCCTGCGCGACCTCAAGCTGCGCATCGACACCGCCGCCAACGGCAGCGACGCGCTGCGCCTGGCCATCGGCAAGACCTACGACCTGATCCTGATGGACATGCAGATGCCGGAGATGGACGGCCTCGAAGCCACCCGCCGCATCCGCGAACTGCCCGACTACGGCAGCGTGCCGATCATCGCGATGACCGCCAACGCCTTCGTCGAGGACAAGAACAGCTGCCTCGCCGCCGGCATGAACGACTTCATCAGCAAGCCGGTGGAGCCGGCCGATCTGGTCGCCTGCGTCGTCCGCTGGCTGCAGCCGCCGGCCGGCTGAGCGCCGGGCTTACAGCGGCAGCGGCTCGAAACGCAACCAGACGACGAAGCGGGTACCGCGCCCGGGCGCGCTATCGACGCTGATCCGCCCGCCGTAGCGCTCGATCAGCGACTGGCTGACCCACAGGCCGAGGCCGGTGCCGTCCGGCTTGTTGGCGGTGAAGAAGGGCTGGAACAGGCGCTGGCGGTCGTCCTCGTCGATGCCCTGGCCGGAATCGCAGACCACCAGGCGCAGGCCGACCGGCATATCGGCCTCGTCCCAGTCCTCCGAGGCAAGTGTCAGCACGCCGCCGTCCGGCATCGCCTGGATGGCATTGACCAGCAGGTTGATCAGCACCTGCTGCAGTTCGTTGCGGTTGCACAGCACCTGCCGTGCCGAGTCGAGATGCTGCTCGATGGCGATGTTGCCCTTCTTCAGCAGGTGGCCGACCAGCACCAGGCTGTCGTGGATCAGCGTCGCCGGCGCCACCGGTTCGAGATAGCCGACATAGTCCTGCGGCCGGGCGAATTGCAGCAGCTTGGCGACGATCAGGCGGATACGCTGGACCTGCTCGTGGATCAGGCGGATTTCCGGCGCCACCGGCTCGGCGGCCTCGCCCAGCAGGTCGCGCAGCACGTCGAGGTTGCCCTGGATGACCGCCACCGGATTGTTGATTTCGTGCGCGACGCCGGCCGTCAGCTGGCCGATGGCGGCCAGCTTCTCGGTCATCACCAGCTGCGACTGGGCCGCCTTCAGGTCGGCCACCGCCTGCTCCAGCGCCGCGGTGCGCTCGGCGACCTTGGCGTCGAGCGACTCGCCCCAGCGCTTCAGCGACCCGGCCTGGGCCTGCAGGCGGTCGAGCAGGTGGTCGAAATGGCCGGCCAGCACGCCCAGCTCATCCTGGCTAGCAACCGCCCCGACGCGGGCGGCGGCGTCGCCCTGCTCGATGGCGCTAATCGTCGCGTGCATCCGCTCGATCGGCCGGAACACCCGGCGCGCCCAGAACACCGCGAAGACGCCGGCGACCGCCATGGCCAGCGCGAACAGCCCGACCACCAGGGCGAAGGCCTGGCGGCGGGCGATGGCGTACGGCCCTTCGAGATAGCCGACGTAGAGCATGCCGATGCGCCGCCCGCGGCTGTCGACCAGCGGTTCGTAGGCGGACACGTACCAGTCGGTGACGACGAAGGCGCGATCGAGCCAGGTCCGCCCCTGCTCCAGCACCGCCGCATAGACCTCGGCCGAGACGCGCGTGCCGATGGCCCGCTCGCCTTCGAACAGGCGGACGTTGGTGGCCACCCGGACATCGTCGAGGAACAGCGTCGCGGTGCCGGCGCTGCCGAAGGGCAGCGAGCCGTCGGGATAGACGATCTGGTTCAGGTAATCGATGAACTCCAGGTTCTTGTTGAGCAGGATGCCGCCGACCAGCACGCCGGCCACCCGCCCGGCCCCGTCGCGCACCGGCGCGGCGCTGTGGATGACGAGGCCGCGGTCCTCGCTGCGCCGCTGCTCCGGACGGGCGTTGGAGGTGGCGATCAGCGGCGTGCGGGCGCGCTCGGCCAGTGCCGGGTCGAAGGCCTGCAACTGGCCGACGGTGAAAATCTCGGTGCCGCTTGCCGGGCTGCCGGCCAGCGCGGCGGCGATCACCGGCCAGTCGCCGGCCGCCGCCTGGCTGCGGACCAACGGCAGGAAGGCGAGGAAATCGAGCTTCTGCGCCAGGCGGACTTCGGCCAGCAGGCCGTCGACGGCGCGCGGTGCGGTGCGCAGGCCGCGCGCCAGGCGCTCCGAATCGGCCAGCGCCTCGACCGAGCGGCCGACGCCCTCGGCGACCCGTTCGTAATAGCCGTGCGCCACGGCGAGGTCGGAGCGGACCTTGGTGATCAGCAGGCGGTCGAGATAGTCGCCGCCCCAGATCGCCAGCACCGCCAGCATCAGCGGCAGCACCACGCCGAGCGGCAGCAGGGCCAGCAGCAGCAGCCGGGCGCGGATCGAGCGGCGGCCCGGCGGCGCGGCCGGCAGGGCCGCCGTCACTTCAGGCATCCGGCAGACCCCAGGCCTGGCACTTGCGGTCCAGGGTCTTGCGCGAGACGCCGAGGCGCCGCCCGGCTTCCGACTTGTTGCCGTCGCAGGCGGCGAGCACGGCGAGGATGTGCCGCTTCTCGACCGCCTCCAGCGTCTCCTCGGTGCTGCCGGTGGCGGCCATGCTGCCCTTCGGCTCGGGGCCGAGGTCGAACCAGCCGAGGATCAGCGAGCGCTCGACGAAATTCTTCAGTTCGCGCACATTGCCCGGCCAGTCGTAGGCCGACAGGCGCGCCAGCGTGCGGTTGTCGAGGGCCGGCCGCGGCACGTCGAGAGAGGTGCCGATCTGGTGGATGAAATGCGCGATCAGCGCCGGCAGGTCCTCGGGCCGCTCGCGCAGCGGCGGCAACATGACCTCGACCACCTGCAGCCGGTAGTAGAGGTCCTGGCGGAAGCGCTGCTGCGCCACCTCATGCTTCAGGTCGCGGTTGGTGGCGGCGATGACGCGCACATCGACGGGAATTTCCTGCTCCGAGCCGACCGGCCGCACGCGCCGCTCCTCGAGCACGCGCAACAGCTTGGCTTGCGCCGCGGCCGGCATCTCGGCGATCTCGTCGAGGAACAGCGTGCCGCCGCGGGCGTAGTAGAAGAGCCCCTCGCGGCTCTGCTGGGCGCCGGTGTAGGCGCCGCGGACATGGCCGAACAGTTCCGATTCGATCAGTTCGGCGGCGATCGCCGCGCAATTGACCGGCACGAAGGGGCCGCCGGCGCGCGGGCTCATGCGGTGCAGGGCGCGCGCCGCCACTTCCTTGCCGGTGCCGGATTCGCCGGTCAGCAGCACGGTCGCCGGCGTCGGCGCGATGCGCCGCAGGCGCTCGCAGACGTCGCGCATGGCCGGCGAGTCGCCGATCATGCCTTCGATGTCCGGCGTGCGCTCGCTGACTTCGCGGCGCAGCACGAAGTTCTCGCGCAGCAGGCGCGAGCGCTCGAAGCAGCGCTGCACCGAGTTCAGCACCTGGGCCAGCGAGAAGGGCTTCAACAGGAAATCGGCGGCGCCGGCACGCAGCGCGTCGATGGCGGTGTCGAGGTCGGCATAGGCGGTCATCAGCACCACGTCGCCGGCATAGCCGTCGGCGCGCAGTTCGTGCAGCCATTCGATGCCGGTGCGGCCGGGCATCGCGATGTCGAGCACGATCAGGTCGTACAGGCGCCGGCGCAGCAGCGGCTCGGCCTGCTCGACGCTGGCCGCGACGTCGACGACGCCGCAGCGTGGCGTCAGTGCGCGCTGCAGGAAACTCAGCATGCCGGGCTCATCGTCGACGATGAGCACCGAATAGTGCTTCCAGGGCGCTTCGCCGAGCGGTGCTACTTTCGAATCCATGGGTTCCTCCGGGGCAACGGCGGATGATCGCAAACAAGCGCCGCCCGAGGCAACCGGCTCAGCCGCGTTCCCACGGCGGCAGCGGGCTGAATTCGCGCGCCAGTTCGTCGAGCAGGACGCGCAGCTTGGGCAGCCGCACCCGGCTCGGCGTGTAGCAGGCGTGCACATGGCTGCCGAAGCGGGTGACCGGCTCGTACTCCGGCAGCACGACGCGCAGCCGGCCCCCGGCCAGGTCGCCGGCGCACACATAGGTCGGCAGGATGGCCAGGCCGTGGCCGGCCAGCACCGCGTCGTGCACGCAATCGATGTTGTTGAAGCGGATGCGGCTGCCGACCGGCACCCGCACTTCCTCGCCGCGGGCATCGGCCAGGCACCATTCCTGGCTGGCCTCGGCCAGCACGTAGCTGAAGCAGGGATGCGCCGCCAGTTCGGCCGGCGTCTGCGGCTCGCCGTGCGTCGCCAGGTAGGCGGGCGAGGCGCAGACGACGCGGCGCAGGCGGACCAGCGGCCGGGCCACGGCATCCTCGGGCGGTGCCTTGGTCATGCGCAGCGCGAGGTCGATGTTGTCGTCGAACAGGTTGACCATCTGGTCGCTCAGCACCAGTTCGCAGTCGAGATCGGGATGGCGCGCGGTCAGGCGCGGCAGCAGCGGCGCCACATACAGGCGGCCGAAGGTGACCGAGGCGCTGATGCGCAGGATGCCGCAGGGCTGCTCGCCCATGTTGCGGACTGCGATCTCGGTGCCGCGCACCGCTTCCAGCGCCCGCAAGGCATGCTGGTGGAAGATCTGGCCGGACGGCGTCAGGGCCAGCCGGCGGGTCGAGCGTTCGACCAGGCGCGCGCCGAAGGCCCGTTCGAGATCGGCGATCTGCTTGCTGATCTGCGCCCGCGTGCAGTTCAGTTGCCGCGCGGCAGCCGCCATGCTGCCGGCCTCGACGACCTTGACGAAACTTTCCCAACTGCCGAGCCAGTTCATATTGTCAATGATCCGTTGACGTAATGCCGCGAATTATGGCCCATTGCGCGCCGATTTTCCGCCCCCGCTTCTGCAATAATCGTTCTCCCAAGCCGTCTTCGGAAGAACCATCATGCTGCGTTCATTGAATCGCCCCGACATCCTGATCACCACGCTGGCCGCCGCCGGCATCCTGATGGTGACCATGGGCGCCCGCCAGTCGCTCGGCCTGTTCGTCGGCCCGATCGACGCCAGTACCGGGCTGGGCATCGCCAGCATCAGCCTGGCGCTGGCCGTCGGCCAGTTCACCTGGGGCGCCATCCAGCCGGTCGCCGGCGCCGTCGCCGACCGCTACGGCCCGCGCGCGGTGCTGATCGGCGGCCTGCTGATCCTCGCCCTGGGCAGTGCCGTCACCCCGTTCATGGGCACCGGCTTCGGCCTGGTCGTCTCGCTCGGCCTGCTGTCGGCGATGGGCTCGGGCGCCGGCAGCTTCTCGGTGCTGATCGGCGCCGCCGCCCAGCGCCTGCCGGTCGAAGCGCGCGGCGCCGCCTCCGGCGTCATCAACGCCGGCGGCTCGTTCGGCCAGTTCGTGTTCGCCCCGGTCCTGCAGAAGCTGATCCAGGTCTTCGGCTGGATGGGCGCAATGTGGGCGATGGCGGTGATGACGCTGGCCGCGCTGCCGCTGGTCGGCAAGCTGGCGGCCAAAGGCTCGGCCCCGGCCCACCACGCCCACGAGGAAGGCGGCCTGAAGCGGGCGATCGCCACCGCGATGCAGGACCGCAGCTACCTGCTGCTGCACGCCGGCTTCTTCACCTGCGGCTTCCACATCGCCTTCCTGGTCACCCACCTGCCCGGCGAAGTCGAGCTGTGCGGCCTGCCGCCGTCGGTGGCCAGCTGGTCGCTGGCGATCATCGGCCTGGCCAACATCTTCGGCAGCCTCTACGCCGGCTCCTGCATCGCCAAGTACCGCAGCAAGCACGTGCTGGCCGCGATGTACGCGTCGCGCGCCGTGCTGGTCGCGCTCTACCTGATGGCGCCGCGCACCGACCTGACCTTCTACCTGTTCGCCGCCGGCCTCGGCTTCACCTGGCTCGCCACCGTGCCGCCGACCGCGGCCATCGTCGGCAAGCTGTTCGGCATCCGCTACCTGGCGACGCTGTTCGGCCTGACGCTGTTGAGCCACCAGATCGGCGGCTTCCTCGGCGCCTGGCTGGGCGGCCTTACCATCACCCGCTTCGGCGACTTCAGCTGGATGTGGTACGCCGACATCGCGCTGGCGCTGATGGCCGCCGTCCTCAACCTGCCGATCCGCGAAGCCGCGATCGTGCGCACGCCGGCCCCGGCCGCCGCCTGACCGCCAGGAGCAAGCCATGAGCCACTTTCACCCCGAGCTGACCATCGCCGATTTCAATGCCCGCGGCAGCGAATACCTGCCCGGCTATCTCGGCATCGAAATGACGGCCCTGGCCCCGAACACCGCCAGCAGCCGGATGCCGGTGCGCCAGCTGCATTTCGCGCCCAACAGCTTTCTTCACGCCGCCAGCGTCGTGGCGCTGGCCGACACCACCTGCGGCTACGCGACGATCGCCCACCTGCCGGCCGGCGCCGAGTCGTTCACCACCATCGAACTGAAAAGCAACCACCTCGGCACGGTGCGCGAAGGCGCCATCGTCTGCGTCGCCACGGCGCAGCACGTCGGGCGCAACACCCAGGTCTGGGATGCGGTGGTCAGCGACGAAGCCAGCGGGCGCAAGATCGCGCTGTTCCGCTGCACGCAGATGATCCTCTGGCCGAAGGGCTGAACGACCTTACTTGATGTCGCCGTCGACGTAGAACCAGCGGCCGTCCTCGCGCACGAAGCGGCTGCATTCGTGCAGCCGGTGGCCGCGTCCGGCGACACGGTAGCGGGCGACGAACTCGACCGTGGCGTGGCGCTCGTCCTGCTGCTGGTGGCGGCGCACTTCCAGGCCCAGCCACTTGGTGCCGGCCTCCTCGGCCAGATTCAGCGACTCCGGCCGGGTCGACGGGTGCCAGGTGGCCAACAGGTAGTCTTCCAGTCCCAGCACGTAGGCGCTGTAGCGCGAGCGCATCAGGACGTCCGCCGTGGCGGCCGCTTCGCCGCCATGCGGGCGGGCGCAGCAGTCGGCATAGGGCCGGCCGCTGGCGCAGGGGCACAGGCTCACAGCGCCTCGGGCTGCTCGCCGCCGAGGGCTTCGACCAGGTGCGGCAGGAAGCGCGCGAGTTCGCCGGTCATCAGCGCGAAATCGGCGTCGAACTGCTCGTCGGCACGCTCGGCGCTCTTTTCGGCTTCTTCCTTCAGCACGTCGAGGAAAGCCAGGCGCTTGACCTCCAGCTTTTCGCTCAGCACGAAGGAAATGCGGTCGTTCCAGGTCAGCGCCAGCTTGGTCGGCAGCTTGCCGGCCGCCAGGTGCGACTTGATCTCGCCGCTGACCTCGTCGCCGAGCGGGTGACGCACGTAGCGCACGGCCGCCTTCTCCTCGCCGACCGCCTTCAGTTCGCAGTCGCGGTCGATGGTGAAGCCGGCCGGGGCTTCGCCGCCGGCCAGCCAGTCGGCCATCGCCGACTGCGGCGAGCGCTGGGTGTGCAGCGGCTTCAACGGGAATTCATCGAGGCAGTGGCGCAGGTGCTCGATCACTTCCTCGGCCTTGGCCGGGCTGGCGGCATCGACCGCGCACCAGCCATTGGCCGGGTCGAGCCAGACGAAAGTGCGGCGCCG
>DASUZG010000485.1:0-5058 GCA_036376995.1 Azonexus sp.
CTTGCGCAGGCGCAGCTTGAGGTGCTTTTCCTTGAGCACGCGCTGCTGCTCGACCTCGAACTCGTCCATGAACAGCGGTGCCGGGAAGCCCTGGCCCCAGATTTCGTTTTCCAGCAGGCGGGCCATTTCCAGCGAGTAGTAACCGCCTTCCAGCGCCCCGTCGGTTTCCAGCGTGCGGGTCAGGTCGGCCGGATCGAGCAGTTCGCCCGCGACTTCGGCGAAGAGGTCGCGAAAGCGCCCGAAATCCTCGGCGCGCAGCGTTGCCCCGGCGGCCATGGCGTGGCCGCCGAAGCGCACCAGCAGACCGGGGGCGCGCTTGGCGACGAGGTCGAGCGCATCGCGCAGGTGCAGGCCGGGAATCGAGCGGCCGGACCCCTTGACGATGCCGTTCTCGCCGCGGGCGAAGGCGAACACCGGGCGGTGCAGCTTGTCCTTGATGCGCGAGGCGAGGATGCCGACCACGCCTTCGTGCCAGCCGTCGTCGAAGAGGGCGATGCCGGGGGCGGCATCGCTGGTGTCGAGCGTTTCGAGCAGGAACAGCGCCTGTTCCTGCATGTCCGATTCGATCTCGCGGCGCTCGCGGTTGAGTGCATCGAGCTGCTGGGCGATCTGCAGCGCCCGGGCGGGGTCGTCGGTGAGCAGGCATTCGACGCCCAGGCGCATGTCGGCGAGCCGGCCGGCGGCATTGAGGCGCGGCCCGAGGATGAAGCCGAGGTCCATCGCCGTGGCTTTCTTCGCTTCGCGGCCGGCGGCCTGGAACAGGGCCGCCAGACCGGGCTGCAACTGGCCGGCGCGCATGCGCTTCAGGCCCTGGCTGACCAGGATGCGGTTGTTGCGGTCGAGCTTCACCACGTCGGCGACGGTGCCCAGTGCAACCAGATCGAGCAGGGTGGCGAAATTGGGTTCCGGCCGTTCGGCGAAGAAGCCGCGGGCGCGCAGTTCGGCGCGCAGCGCCAGCATCACGTAGAACATCACGCCGACGCCGGCGATGCATTTGGACGGGAAGTCACAGCCCGGCTGGTTCGGATTGACGATGCAGTCGGCGTCCGGCAGCGTCGCCGCCGGCAGGTGATGGTCGGTGATCAGCGTGGCGATGCCGTGCTCGCGGGCGCGCGCGACGCCCTCGATGCTGGCGATGCCGTTGTCGACGGTGATGATCAGGTCGGGCGACTGCTCGGCGGCGAGATCGACGATTTCCGGCGACAGGCCGTAGCCGAGCTTGAAGCGGTCGGGCAGCAGGAAATCGACGTCGGCACCGAGCGCCTTCAGGGCGCGCATGCCGACTGCCGTGGCGGTGGCGCCGTCGCAGTCGTAGTCGCCGATGATCAGCAGCCGCGCCTCGGCCTCGATGGCATCGGCCAGGATCTGGGCGGCGGCGTCGGTATGGGTCAGCGCGCTCGGCGGCAGCAGGGACTTCAGTTCGTAGTCGAGTTCGGCCTTGTCGGTGACGCCGCGGGCGGCGTAGAGGCGGGCCAGCAGCGGGTGCAGGCCCTGCTGTTCGAGCTGCCAGGCGGCGCGTTGCGGCACGCTGCGATTGACGATGCGGGTCACGGATTTTCCTCGGACAAGTGGCCGGCCAGCGTTGCCAGCGCCTGCGGCTGGCGCCAGAACTTCCAGCGGTCGCGGCCCTGCAGCGACCATTGCAGTTCGCCGTAGATGGTCGGGGCGACGATCTCCAGCGTCGACACGGTGCGCCCCAGCTGGCGGGCAAGCGGCGCGAACCAGGCGGCATCGAGCGCCTGCCAGGTGCGCCGCCAGCCGTCGCTGTCTTCATAAAGCACCGGCCCTTGCAACGCATCGAGCACGATCAGCGGGGTGCTGCCGGGCGAAACCAGGCGGGCCAGGGCGTCGAGGTCATCCGGCAGCGGGTGCGCCGGCGTGCCGGCGGCGCGGGCCAGGCCGAGGGCCAGCGGATGGCTGCTCCAGACGGCGGAGAAGCGGCCCGGCTGCGGCCGCGCCAGGCGTCCGCCGCCCCACAGCCAGAGGCTGTTGACGACCGGCTGGCCGGCCCGTTCGCGGCGGCTGTTGACCGGATGGCCGTGCAGGAACATCTGCACTTCGTTGAGCCAGCGGGTCAGCGTCGCGTCGTGTTCGGACAGTTCGCTGTCGACGCGGCGCCCGGCGACGGCCGAGAGCGGCGCGGCGATGTGGGCGCTGGCGCCGGCGAAGGCGCTGCCGGCGGGATTGAGTTGCAGGTACCAGCGGCGGGCGGTGGCGACGTGCAGCCGGCCGATGTCGGCGAACTCGGCATTGAGCGCCGCGGCGATGTCCCGCGCTTCGTCTTCGTCGAGCTCGAAGGCGCCGGCATCGGCGAGCACGATGCGTTCGTGGTGAAAGCGCAGGTGCACCGGGTCGGCGCACAGCCAGTGGCCATCGACGGCGGCGTTGCCGTGATCCTCGCCGAGCAGGCGCAGGGCGCCGAGAGCCGGAGAATCCAGGCCGAAGCGGCGGGCGAGGGCGGTTTCGAAGGGGGCAGCCGGCTGGCGCCGGAAGGCGGCGCGGGCGGCCAACCATTCGAAGCCCGGCAGCGACAGTTTCCCGAGCGTCTGCTGGTCGGCGGGTTCGGGCCAGAGCAGTTCGGGAACGAGCAGGGTAAGGCGCACGGTAGGTCCAGGTCGGTTGGGGAAAACGCACGCGGGCGGCGGGCCGGCCGGGCGGCGGCGATTCTACCATCAGCCGCCGGATGCCCCGGCGGCGGAATTCTTTACGCCATTTTTACGCTGGAATTGCCAGAATGCGCGGCATGCGATGCCCGCGGCCTCCCGGTCGCGCCTTCACCAGGAACCCGACCATGTCCGTCAGCGACAGCGCCACCGAACGCTTCACGCCCCGCCAGAAGATGGCGCTGAGCGTGCTGGCGTGCACGGCCACGGCGCTCGCCGCGGCGCCCTTGAGCGGCCTGCTCGACCTGGCCAACATCGTCATGCTGTTCCTGCTGACGGTGCTGCTGGTCGCCGTCAGCCTCGGGCGCAATCCGGCGGTGGCCGCCGCGGTGGTCAGCGTGCTGCTGTTCGACGTCTTTTTCGTGCCGCCGCGCTTCTCGCTGGCCGTCAGCAACCTGCAGTACCTGATCACCTTCGCCGTGATGCTGGCCACCGCGCTGATCGTCGGCCATCTGGCGGCCAGCCTGAAGGAGCAGCTGCGCGCCGCCGAGCGCCGCGAGCAGCGCACGCGCGCGCTCTACGAAATTGCCGGCAAGCTGGGCGGGGCGCTGAACCTGGTGCAGGTGGGTGAGATAGTCCAGCAGTTCGTGGCCGGCGAACTGGCCGCCGAATGCTACCTGGGCATAGACGAGGCGGCCGCCGCGCCGCCGCCGTGGTTCGACGAGGCCCTGGCGCGCCAGGCCCGGGACAGCCGTCGCAGCGTCGCCGACCCGGCCGGGCGCGATGCCCTGTACCTGCCGCTGCTCGCCCCGATGCGCGGGCGCGGCATCCTCGCCGTGCATTTTCCCGGCGCCCGGCGGGCGCTGGCGGCGCAGAACCAGAGCCTGCTCGAAGCCCTGGCCTCGCTCGCGGCGATCGCCGTCGAACGCCTGCATTACGTCGAAGTGGCCCAGTCCAGCGAATTGAAGATGGCTACCGAGCGCCTGCGCAGTTCGAT
Source organism: Azonexus sp. (assembly GCA_036376995.1). Classification (GTDB taxonomy): domain Bacteria; phylum Pseudomonadota; class Gammaproteobacteria; order Burkholderiales; family Rhodocyclaceae; genus Azonexus. The sequence continues at coordinate 3,601 of DASUZG010000485.1, forward strand.
CCTGTCAGCCCTGTCGCACGACCTGCGGACGCCGCTCACCGTGCTGGTCGGCCTGGCCGATTCGCTGTTCCTGGTCCGTCCGGGGCTGCCGCCGCCGGCGCTGGACATCGCCGGCTCGCTGCGCGACCAGGCGGCGCGGCTCGCCGGCCTGGTCACCAACCTGCTCGACATGGCCCGGCTCCATGCCGGTTCGGTCAGCCTGCGCCGGGAATGGCAGCCGGTCGAGGAAGTCATCGGCAGCAGCCTGAAGCTGCTCGGCAGCGCCCTTGGCCGGCACCGGATCCGTGTCGACCTGCCGCCGGATCTGCCGCTCCTGCGCTTCGATGCGGTGTTGATCGAGCGCGTGCTGTGCAATCTGCTGGAGAACGCCGCCAAGTATTCGCCGGACGGCGGCGAGATCGCCATCGTCGTGCGTCCGGCCGGCAGCATGGTCGAGATCGCCGTCTGCGACCGCGGCCCCGGCCTGGGCGACGTTGCCGGCCAGCAGCTGTTCGAGATGTTCGTGCGCGGCCAGCCGGAATCGGACCAGCCGGGCACCGGGCTCGGGTTGGCTATCTGCCATGCCATCGTCGAGGCCCATGCCGGGGCGATGCGCGTCGACGATCGGCCGGACGGCGGTGCCTGCGTGATCTTCGCCCTGCCGCAGGGGGTGCCGCCGGTGCTTGAGAGCGAATTGCCATGAGCGCGCCGCTGCCGACCGTGCTGCTGATCGAGGACGAGCCGCAGATCCGCCGCTTCGTCCGCATCGCTCTCGAGGCCGAGGGCTGTGCCGTGCTCGAGGCCGGCAACATCGGCGACGGCCTGGCGGCGGCCGGGCGGGAGGCTCCCGACCTGGTGATCCTCGACCTCGGGCTGCCGGACGGCAACGGCATCGATTTCATCCGCGCGCTACGCGGCTGGTCCGGCCTGCCGATCCTGATCCTCTCGGCGCGCGCGGCCGAGGACGACAAGATCGACGCCCTCGATGCCGGTGCCGACGACTACCTGACCAAGCCGTTCGGCGTCGGCGAACTGCGTGCCCGCCTGCGCGCCTTGCTGCGCCGGCACGAACGGCCGGCGACACCGGCGTCGCCGCTGCTCGAATTCGGCGATATCGCCATCGATCTCGCCCAGCGCCAGGTGTCGCGGGCCGGCCAGGCGGTGCATCTGACGCCGATCGAATACCGCCTGCTGGCGATGCTGGCCAGCCACCCCGGCCAGGTGCTGACGCAGCGCAAGCTGCTGTGCGAAATCTGGGGGCCGACCTACGTCGAAAGCAGCCACTATCTGCGTGTCTATGTCGGCCACCTGCGCCAGAAACTGGAAGCCGACCCGACCCAGCCCTGCCATCTGCTGACCGAAACCGGCGTCGGCTACCGCTTCCAGCCCTGAGATCCACATCGTGAACCGCTACGCTCCCGTCCTGCGCGCCCTCGGCATGATCATCATGCTGTTCGGCCTGACCCTGCTGGCGCCGCT
>DASUZG010000486.1:0-2158 GCA_036376995.1 Azonexus sp.
CGCCCAGGGTCAGCGTGCCGAGCAGCTTGTCGAAAGTGGCCAGGATGGCGTCCTGGGTGATCACCGTGACGTCCTCCTCGCCGTGGTGGCGCTCCTTGATGATTGCCGTGGCCTGTTCGCGCGCCAGCGAAATGGCCTCGCGGCTGCGCGCCTCGACCAGAATGCGGAACAGCGTGTGCGAATTGAACATGGCCTGGGCCAGCGCCACCGGCACGATCACCAGCTCGTCGGTGTTCATGCCCAGCCCCTGGCCGACCGGGCGCAGCACGCCGACCACGCGCAGGCGCCGGTCGCCGACGCGGATCAGCTTGCCGAGCGCCGGCTCGCGGCCGAACAGCTCGTCGTGCACCTTGGCGCCGATCACCGCGACCGAGGCGCCGCTGTTCCAGTCGCCGTCGGGCAGGCCTTGGCCGTGGGCGAGTTCGAAATTGCGGATCGGGACGAACTCGGCGGTTGAACCGGCCACCATGATTTCGCGCAGGCGGCCGCCGTAGCTGATTTCCGACGTGCCGACGGCGAGCGGGGCGACGCGGCTGACGGCGCTGGCGCGGCGCAGTGCGGCGGCGTCGTCGATGGTCAGGTCGCGCGGCGTCGTGGTGATGGCGTTGGCTGGGTTGAAGCCGCCGGTGCCGGAGCGGCCGGGCAGCACGATGACCAGGTTGGTGCCGATCGAGGCGAACTGGCCGACCACGTAGCGGCGGGCGCCGTCGCCGAGCGCCGTGAGGATGACCACGGCGGCGACGCCGATCGACATGGCCAGCACCGACAGCGCGGTGCGCAGCGGATAGCCGGCGGCCGCGTCGCGGGCGAAGCGCAGGGTGTCAGCCAGGCGCATGGCGCGCCTCGGCCGCCGAGTCGTGCTGCAGCCGGCCGTCCTCCATCACCAGCCGACGGCGGGCGCGGGCGCCCATGGCCTGGTCGTGGGTGACGACGACCAAGGTGACGCCGCGGGCGTTCAGGCCTTCGAGCAAGTGCACCACCTCCTCGCCGGTGTGGCGGTCGAGGTTGCCGGTCGGCTCGTCGGCGAGGATCAGCGCCGGCTGCATGATGGTGGCGCGGGCGATGGCGACGCGCTGGCGCTGGCCGCCGGACAGCTGGTCGGGGCGGTGGTCGGCGCGCTGGGCGAGGCCGAAGTCGGTCAGCGCCTTGGCCACGCGTTCGTTGCGCTCGCGGGCCGGAATGCCGGCCAGGGTCATCGGCAGGGCGATGTTCTCGGCGGCGGTCAGGCGCGGCACCAGATGAAAGCTCTGGAACACGAAGCCGATGCGCTCGCTGCGCACCTGTGCCAGCTGGTCGGCGGTGAGTGTCGTGACGTCGCGGCCTTCGAGCCGGTAGTGGCCGGCATTGGGCCGGTCGAGCAGGCCAAGGAGGTTGAGCAGCGTCGATTTGCCGGAGCCGGAGGGGCCCATCACGGCGACGTATTCGCCGGCCTCGATGGTGAGATCAAGGCCGGCCAGCGCGTGCACGGTCGAGTCGCCCAACTGGAAGACGCGCTCGATGGCGGACAGTTCGATTAGCGCCATCGGCGGATCACTTTGCCTGGTCGTCCGGACGGACCCGGGCGCCGGCCTTGATCCCTTCCTTTTCCAGCGCGGTGACGATGCGCTCGCCGGCCGTGAGACCTTCCAGCACTTCGCTGTATTCCCAGTTGGTCAGGCCGGTCTTGACGGTGCGCTCGACCAGCTTTTCGCTGGCCGCATCGAATACCAGCACGCGCCCGCCTTCGCGGATGGCGGCGGTGGGAATGCGCAGCACGTTGGCGCGGGTGTCGAGAATGATCTCGACGTCGGCGCTGTAGCCGACCAGCAGCTTGCCGATGATGGCCGGGTCGGCGAAATCGACCTCGACATCGACCGTACGCGCCTGCTTCTCGACCGCCGAGACATAGGGCGCGACGCGCCGCACCTTGCCGGGCAGGCTTCGCCCGGGCAGCGCATCGAGGCTGATGCGCACCGCCTGCCCGGCCAGGATCTTTGGCGCATCGACCTCGTCCATCGGCGCCTTGACGTAGAGGCAGGAGTCATCGAATAGGTCGATGGCCGGCGGCGTCATCACCCCCGGTGGCGACGGTGTCGAGTATTCGCCGAGTTCGCCGACGATCTTGGCGACGGTGCCGTCGAACGGCGCATAAAGCGCGACGCGGCCCTGCTCGGTGCGC
>DASUZG010000487.1:0-2082 GCA_036376995.1 Azonexus sp.
AAGGCGGCGTAGATCCTGTCGCTGCAGAGCACGATGGAGAGCGGCAGGTAGCCGCCGGAAATGCCTTTGGAGAGGCACATCAGGTCGGGCCTAACGCCTGCCTGCTCGTGGGCGAAGAACGTGCCGGTGCGGCCGCAGCCGACGGCGATCTCGTCGCAGATCAGGTGTACTTCGTACTGGTCGCACAGTGTGCGGGCGAGGCGCAGGTATTCCGGGTCGTACATGGCCATGCCGGCGGCACCCTGGACCAGCGGCTCGACGATCAGCGCGGCGATGCGTTCGCCGTGCTGCTCAAGATAACTTTCCAGTGCCGTGGCGGCACGCCGCGCGACATCGGCCGGCGTCTCGCCCGGCTCGCCCAGGCGGAAGTCGGGCGACGGCAGCACGTGGGCGGCAGCGCGCACCAGCGGTGCGTAGGCGTCCTTGAAAATGGCGACGTCGGTCACCGCCAGGGCGCCGACCGTCTCGCCGTGGTAGCTGCCGGCCAGGCACAGGAATTCCGCCTTCTCCGGGCGGCTGACGTTGCGCCAGTAGTGAAAGCTCATCTTCAGCGCGATCTCGGTCGCCGAAGCGCCGTCGGACGCGTAGAAGGCATGGCCGAGCGCGCCGCCGGTCAGCGCCGACAGGCGTTCCGAGAGTTCGACCACCGGCTGGTGCGTGAAGCCGGCCAGCATCACGTGTTCGAGCGTCTCCAGCTGGTCCTTGAGTGCTGCGTTGATGCGCGGGTTGGCGTGGCCGAAGAGGTTGGTCCACCACGAACTGATGCCGTCGAGGTAGCGCTTGCGGTCGAAATCATGGAGCCAAACGCCGTCGCCACGGGCGATCGGCACCAGCGGCAGGTGGGCCGGCGAGCCGGTCTGCGCGTGGTGCTGCATCTGCGTGCATGGATGCCAGACGGCAGCCTGGCTGCGCGCCAGCCATTCGGCGTTGCCGGCCGGCTGCCCGGCCGTGTCGCGGCCTGCCGTCAATGCAGCGCCTGCGAGTTGCCGCCGGCCTGTTCCGGCATTTCGGCATGCACCAGTTCGGCGTCGACGTTGGGATAAAGCGGGGCGCCGCAGTCGTCGCAGAATTCCATCGGGAAGTGGTGGTCGAGGAAGCGCACTTCCTTGACGCCGGCTTCGCGCAGCACCGCCTCGATCTCGCCGGCGGCGTCGGTCGCTTCGTCCTCGGCGCCGAGCAGCGGCCAGACGATGCCGTGGTAGGTGTCCGGCTTGTCCTTGGGGCCGAGGCCGACGCGGTATTCCTCCATGCGCCGGTCGTAGCAGGGGCCGACGACGGCGCGCAGGTCGGCCGGCAAGAGGCCGACCGTGGTCTGCAGGAAGGCGACCGAAGCCTGCAGCGAATACGGCCGCGACAGGCGGTCGGCATTGCGGCAGGCGGCATGGTAGGCGTCCGGCAGCAGCAGTTCCCAAGCGCAGCCGGTGAGCAGCGGCTCCAAGCTGGGGCTGCCCTGCTTCTGCCATTCCTTGAGTGCGCCGTCCTTGCTGCCGTCCTTCTCGTTCCAGCGGAACAGCGGCTTGCCGCGCGGCACGGCGATGCCGCCGACCAGGTAGCGAACGTCCGACAGGAAGCGGTTGGTTTCGGCAAGGCCGGTCGTGTCGATGTTCAGATGGCGGCCGGCCAGGGTCGCTTCGCCGAGCGCCTGGGTCAGTTGCCAGGTGTCGCAGAAGCTGCGCGGCAGCTGGTCGGGGCTGAACAGGTAGTCGGCCAGCGCGACGCGCGCGTCGCCGCCGAAGACGTGGGCGCCGAGTTGCACCGAAAGCGCGGCCAGGGCCGCCTGCGGCAGCGGGCAGGAGGGGATCGAGAAACGCGACCAGGCCAGCACCGGGGCGGCGAACAGCAGGATGTCGAACTCCTGGCCGTGGGCTTCCAGGCGGCCGGTCTCGGCGCGCGACTCGACCATGTCGGCGAGTTCGTCGTGGGCGCGCGGATTGGCTTCGAACAGCCGGTCGAGGGCGGTGTTGATGTCGTCCTCGGCGCCGTTCTTCAACAGGCTGTCGACGATCTCGGCCAGTTGGCCTTCCCAATAGCCGTCTTCGAGCTTGCCGCCGGAGTCGGACAGGCCGGTGGCCAGGCGCTGGA
>DASUZG010000488.1:0-3180 GCA_036376995.1 Azonexus sp.
GGCAGCATCAGCTTCGACGGCAAGGACATCACCCATCTGCCGCCGCACGAGCGGGTCAAGGCCGGCATCGGCTTCGTGCCGCAAGGCCGCGAAATCTTTCCGCGCCTGACCGTCGAGGAAAACCTGCTCATGGGCCTGGCCACCAAGCCGGGCAGCACCCGGATTCCCGAGCGCATCTTCGAGATGTTCCCGGTCTTGAAGCAGATGCTGCACCGGCGCGGCGGCGATCTGTCGGGCGGCCAGCAGCAGCAACTGGCAATCGGCCGGGCGCTGGCGATGGGGCCGACGCTGCTGATCCTCGACGAGCCGACCGAAGGCATCCAGCCGTCGATCATCAAGGACATCGAGCGCGCCATCCGCAAGCTCGCCGAGACAGGCGAGATGGCCATCCTGCTAGTCGAGCAGTACTACGACTTCGCCGAATCGCTGGCCGACCAGTACCTGCTGATGGAACGTGGCGAGTTCATCATGCGCGGGCGCGGCGAGACCATGCCGCAGGATGGCGTGCGCGAAGCGCTGGCAGTGTAGGCCGCCGCTTCAGCCCGGCCGGTCGATGTCGTGCAGCACGCCGGGATCGTTCACCGGGCACAGCCGCAGCGCGCCGGGATCGCCGGCGATGATGGCCTTGCCGCCTTCGTCGCCGGTCAGCTGGAGCAGCGCGTCGCGGTAGGCGGCGGAAAAGCCGACCGGATGCCCGGGGCGGCCTTCGAATGTTGGCCGGGCGATGCGGGCGCCGCCGGCCAGCGTTTCCAGCACCGCCAAATAGCTCGCCGGCGCTATGAAGGGCATATCGGCCAGCGCCACCAGCCAGCCGGCCGTGTCCCCGCTGGCCGCAACGCCGGCGGCGAGGCTGTGTCCCATGCCACCATCAGCTTCGGCACAGGGCACGCAACGTAGCCCAGCCGCCGTCAGCAGCGCCACCAGTTCCGTATCGTCCGGGCGCACGACCGCTACCGTTTCCGGGCATGCCGCCAGCAGCCGGCGCGCTGCGGCAAGCGCCATCGGCGTGCCCTCGGCCAGCCGGTGCCAGCGCTTGTCGGCGCCGAAGCGGCGGCTGCGGCCGGCGGCGAGCAGGAGGCCGACGATTGCCGTCACCCGGCCCTCACGGCACCGTGCAGCCCGGCGTGTAATTCACCGCGGCATTAGGTGCCGCGACGCCGTTCTTCACCGCCGTCATTTCGGCCAGGATCGCCACCGCGATTTCCGGTGGCGTGCGGCTGCCGATGGGCAGGCCGACCGGGCCATGCAGGCGGTCGATCTCGGCCGGCGTCAGGTCGAAGTACTGGCGCAGCCGTTCGCGGCGCTTGCCGTTGTTCGCCCGCGAGCCGAGTGCGCCGACGTAGAAGGCCGGCGATTTCAGCGCTTCGAGCAGCGCCAGGTCGTCGAGCTTGGGATCGTGGGTCAGCGCGACGACGGCGCTGCGCGGGTCGAGCGCGAGTTCGGTCACGGCGTCGTCGGGCATCGCCAGCACGCGTTCGGTACCCGGCAGGTCCCAGCCTTCGGCGTATTCGCTGCGCGGGTCGCAGATATAGACGCGGTAGCCGAGCGCCTGCGCCATCGGGGCCAGGTAACGCGAAATCTGCCCGGCGCCGATGATCAGTAGCCGCCAGGCCGGGCCGTGCAGCGTGATCAGCGTCTCGCCGTCCCACTGCAGCGCATCGCCCGCGCTGCCGCCTTCGATGACGACTGCACCGGTCGCCAATGACAACCGCCGGCGCGCCAACTGCCCCCCGTCGATGCGTGCGGCCAGTTCGTCCAGCCGGCCGGCATCGGGCGCCGGTTCGAGCAGCAGTTCCAGCGTGCCGCCGCAGGGCAGGCCGAAGCGATGGGCCTCGTCGGCGGTGACGCCGTAGCGCAGCAGGCGCGGCCCGCCTTCCTTGAACTCGCCGGCTGCAGCGCGGCGGATCAGGTCGTCCTCGATGCAGCCGCCGGAGACCGAACCCTGCACCTGGCCATCGTCGCGCAGCACCATCCAGGCACCGGGCGGACGCGGTGCCGAGCCCCAGGTACGGGCTACAGTGATGAGCGCGAAGCGATGGCCTTCCGCCGCCCAGCGGCGGGCGGCGGCGAGCACTTGTTGGTCGAGGCTGTCCATCTCAGGCGGCCAGCTGGCGCGTATCGAACGGCAGCCGGTGCAGGCGTCGGCCGGTCGCCGCCGCCAGCGCATTGGCCACCGCCGGCGCCACCGGCGGCACGCCCGGCTCGCCGATGCCGGTTGGCGCCGCAGCCGAAGGCACGATATGCACTTCGACTTTCGGCATGTCGGTGATGCGCAGCAGCGGGAAGCCGTCGAAATTGCCCTGTTCGACGCGGCCGGCCTTGAGCGTGATTTCCTCGTTCAGCGAACTCAGCGCGAAGCCGATGCCGCCCTCGACCTGCGAGCGGATATTGTCCGGGTTGATCGCCGTGCCGCAATCGACTGCGCTGACGATGCGGTCGATACGGAAACTGCCGTCGGCCTTGACCGTGACTTCGGCGACATGGGCGACGTAGGAGTTGAATGACTCGTGCACCGCCACGCCGCGGCCGCGCCGCTCGCCGGGCTTGGCCGGCAGCGGTGCCCCCCAGCCGGCCTTGGCTGCCGCCAGTTCGAGCACGCCGGCATGGCGCGGATGGGCGGCGAGCAGCTCCTTGCGTAGCGCCACCGGGTCCTTGCCCATCGCGGCGGCCACCTCGTCGAGAAAGGCTTCGGTCGAAAAGGCCGTGTGCGAGGAACCGACCGAGCGCCACCACAGCACCGGCACGGCGATGTCGCGCGGCGTGTGCAGGTCGACCGTCAGGTTGGGGATGGCGTACGGCAGGTTGGACGCGCCCTCGACCGAGACCGCGTCGATGCCGTCCTTGACCATCATCGACTCGAACGGCGAGCCGATCAGGATCGACTGCCCGACCAGCCGGTGGCGCCAGCCGGCGAGCTTGCCGTCCTTGTCGATCGCCGCTTCCAGGGCATGGTGGAAGAGCGGCCGGTAGTAGCCGGCGCGCATGTCGTCCTCGCGCAGCCAGACGAGCTTGACCGGGGCCTTGCCGTCGCCTTTGTCAGCCCTCGCCTTGACGATCTGCGCGGCCTCCAGCACGTAGTCCGAATCCTTGCAGGCGCGCCGGCCGAAACTGCCGCCGGCATAGAGCATGTTGATCCTGACCTGCTCGGGCTTGAGGCCGAACAACTGCGCCAGCGCATGC
>DASUZG010000489.1:0-8544 GCA_036376995.1 Azonexus sp.
GCTGGCCGCGCAACTGGCCGCCGTCCCCGGGCTCGACGCCGAACTCGGCCTGCACGCAGTGCGCGGCCGCATGGGCAGCTACAAGCGCCTGCTCGGCAAGTTCATCGCCAACCACGGCGGCGATTTCGCCGCCATCCACCACTGCCTGGCCAGCGGCGACGTCGAGGAAGCCCGCCGCCTCGCCCATTCGCTGAAAGGCGCTGCCGGCACGCTCGGTGCGGTCGCCACCCAGGTCGCGGCGGCAGCCGTCGAGACGGCGATCCGCGACCGCCAGGCGGTGGCGGCGATCGAGCCCCTGCTACACGTGCTGGCCGAAGCCTACAGCGCCCTGGCCAGCCGCCTGCGGCCGCTGCTGCCGGCGGACGAAGCGGCGCCGGCGGCGGTCGGCCGGCCGGCCGAGCGGACGCTGGACGAACTGCGCCGGCTGCTCGACGAAGGCGAAGTGCACGCCCAGGAACTCGTCCGCCTGCAGGAGCCGCTGCTGCGCGGCGCGCTGGGCAGCGCCTTCCCGGCCTTCGAGCAACTGATCGGCAACTTCGACTTCGAAGCGGCACGCGCCCTGCTCGACAGCGGCAGCCGGCGCCGCTGAACGATGGCCGAGTCATTGGCGCTGATCGCCGCCCTCAGCCTCGGCCTGCTGGCCGCCGGCTTCGCGCTGTTCCACCAGGCCCGCAGCCTGCGCCGCTACCGCGCGCTGCTGGCCGCCGAAGCCGCCCATCGGGCCGAGCAGCAGCGCTTCCAGACGGCCTTCCACGCCAGCCCGCTGGCCGCCTCGATCGCCCGCGCCGAGGACGGCCTGTTCATCGACGCCAATGCCAACTACGCACGCGATTTCGGCTGGCCGCGCGAGGACATGATCGGCCGCACGGCGCTGGAACTGGGCCTGTGGCCCGACGCCGAGGCGCGCCGGGCCTTCGTTGCCGAACTGCGGGAAAACGGCCGCGTGACCTGCCACGAGACCCGCTGGCGCGACCGCAGCGGCCGCCTGCATCCGGTCGAACTGGCGGCAGGGCTGATCGACATCGACGGCTGTCCGCACATCGTCGCCTTCGCCGCCGACATCAGCGAGCGGCGCAAGGTCCAGGCCGAGCTGTCGCGCTACCGGCGCCGCCTCGAAAGCATGGTCGGCGAGCGCACCCGCGAACTGGCCCAGGCCCGCGACGAGGCCGAGCATGCCAGCCTGGCCAAGAGCGCCTTCCTGGCCAACATGAGCCACGAGATCCGCACGCCGCTCAACGCCATCATCGGCTTGACCCACATCATGCGCCGCGAGACCGGCGATCCGCGGCTGCAGCAGCGGATCGAACGGGTCAGCGATTCGGCCCGGCACCTGCTCGGTCTGATCAACGACATCCTCGACATCGCCAAGATCGAGGCCGAGCGGCTCAACCTCAACAACTGCGACTTCGCCACCCTGCCGATGTTCGCCGAGGCAATGGAGATGATCGCCCAGCGGGCCGCCGAGAAGGGCCTCGAACTGCGCGCCGAGATTTCCCCGGAGCTGCCGCCCTGGCTGCACGGCGATCCGCTGCGCCTGCAGCAGATTCTGATCAATTTCCTCAGCAATGCCGTCAAATTCACCGGCCAGGGCCGGATCACGCTGCGCGCCGACATCGCCGAACGGCGCCCGGACGGCATCCTGCTGCGCTGCGCCGTTGAGGACAGTGGCATCGGTATCGACCCCGAGATCCTGCCGCGCCTGTTCCAGGCCTTCGAGCAGGCCGACAACTCGACCACCCGGCGCTTCGGCGGCAGCGGCCTGGGCCTCGCCATCAGCCGCCAGCTGGCCCGGCTGATGGGCGGCGACGCCGAAGTCGACAGCCAGCCCGGCCGCGGCAGCACCTTCCGCGTCACGGTCCAGCTCGGTTACGGCACCCCGCCGGCCGTCGCCGAGGAAAATGCCGAGCCGCAGCAGATCGACGGCAGCGCCCGCGTGCTGCTGGTCGAGGACGACCCGCTCAACTGCGAGGTGGCGCTCGACCTGCTGGACAGCCTCGGGCTGAGCGCCGACGTCGCCGGCAACGGCCAGGTGGCCGTGGACATGGCGCGCGAGACGGCCTACGACCTGATCCTGATGGACATGCAGATGCCGGTCATGGACGGGCTGGAAGCCACCCGCCACATTCTCGCCATGCCCGGCCGCGAAGGCACGCGGATCATGGCCATGACGGCCAACGTCTTCGCCGCCAGCCGCGAGGCCTGCCTGGCCGCCGGCATGATCGACCACCTGAGCAAGCCGGTCGATCCGCTGCAGCTGCGCCGCAGCCTGGCCCGCTGGCTGCCGGCCACGGCCGGCACGGTGGCCGTCCCGCCGCCGCCGCCGGAACCGGTCGCCGACGACCACGGTCTGCTCGCCGCCCTCGCCGCCGATGGCGGCTTCGACTGCGAACGCGGGCTGGGCGCGTTGAGCGGCAAGGTGGACAAGTACGCGATCCTGCTGCGCAAGTATCTCGAAGTGCATGGCGGCACCGTCGCCGCCGCCACCCAGGCGCTGACCGCCGGTGACCCGGCGCAGGCCCGCCGCCTGGTGCATACGCTCAAAGGCACCACTGCCACGCTCGGCCTGGCGGCAACCAGCACGGCCGCCGCGGAGCTGGAACAGGCGCTCGATGCCGGCGCCGAACCGGCGCTGCTGGAAAGCCGTCTGGCGGCCCTGGTCGCCGTGCATGGGCGGCAACTGGCGACGCTGCGCCAGGCGCTGCCGCCAAGCGCCGGCGGCTGAGTCAGGCGAGGCGGATCGCCGCCTCGACCTCGTTGCCGCGGCCGCGGTATTCGAGGCGGTCGAAGCTGATCATCCGCGACATCGCGATGCCGCGGCCGTGGGTGTCGAAGGCGCGTTCCGGGCTCATTTCGAGATAGCCGCGCCAGTCGAAGCCGGCGCCCTGGTCGCGGACCAGGAAGCACAGTTCGCCATCGCGGCGGGAAATCTCGACTTCGGCCTGGCGGACGGCGAAGTGCGGATCGGCGAGGCGGCAGGCGATTTCCTCGTGCAACCGGTCGGCCTCGATCAGTTGCGATTTTTCCTGGTAGCCGATGGCCAGATTGCCGTGCTCGACGGCATTGAGCATCAGTTCGGACAGGCCGAGCACCACCCGCGCCGGCTCCGGCGCGGCATTGGCCAGCAGGGCCGCCAGCGAGCGCGCTTCGTCGGTGGTGCGATAGACGAAGCGGGCCTCGGCCAGGCAGGACAGGATGCGCCCCTGGCGCTGGACTTCTTCCTCGAGTTCGCGGTGGCCGCGGTAGTCGCGCGTCGCGGCGGCGACGATGGCCAGCAGCGTGTCGGCCGAGAACGGCTTGGTCAGGTAGTAGTAGGCGCCGGCCTGGAGGCCTTCGAGCACGTCGGCATCGGCGGTCATGCCGGTCTGCATGATCACCGGCACGTGGCGCAACTCGGCCCGCTGCTTGACCCGGCGCAGAATCTCGATGCCGTCCATGTCCGGCATCATGCGGTCGAGCAGGATGGCATCGAAGCGTTCCGGCGTCGCGTCGATCAGTCGCCAGGCGGCTTCGCCGGATTCCGCCTCGACCACCACATAGCCTTCGACCGCCAGGTTCTCGGCCAGAATTTCCCGGCCGATCGGCTCGTCATCCACCACCAGTACGCAGCTTTGTCCCAACACCCGTTCCCCTGCCGAAAGTGCGCGGCTCGCGGCGGCCGCCAGCGACGAAGGTTACCCGAAGCTCCGGCCGAAATAAATGTACCTTGGTCCAGTGCCGGCCACGGCGGCGGGAATTGTTGGCTGCATCCCCGGTCACAGTGCATGTCGATGGCGCGCGGCGCCAGCGACAGTCCTGTCACGAGCTGGAAGCGAGGTTCCCATGATCGAGCGATGCCCTTCCCCGGTCTGCCGTCAGCCCCGGCAAGCTGCGGGCCTGCCGTGACCGCGCGCGAAATGGCCGGCCTGCGCGGCAACGGGCGCGACCGCCGGCAACGCGATGCCGGCCCGCCGCCGACGGGCGAGCGCCGGCTGCAGGCGGAGCGGCGCGACATCCTGGTGATGCCGCTGTCGCCGGGCGAATGGGCGGAAGCGGCGTGCAACTGCTATTACCAGCAGCCGGCGCATGGCCGGACAGCCCCGCGCTGGGCGAGCGAACGGCGGCTGGCCGACATGCTGCTACCCGCCAGCGGCGAACGGCGCCTGTGCGCCGACCGGCGCCGGCTGGAAGTGACCGCGATCCCGATCGACGAATGGGCGGAGGCGATGTCGAACTACTACTATCACTTCCACCACCGGCCCTGAGCCGACTCTCAGCCGACTCTCAGCCGACTCTCAGCCGCCCGCCGGCTGGCCGGCCAGCCAGGCGGCGGCGCCGGTGCCGGCGGCATGGCCGCTGGCGAAGCAGGCAGTCAGAAGATAGCCGCCGGTCGGCGCTTCCCAGTCGAGCATTTCGCCAGCACAGAAGACGCCCGGCAGACTGCGGATCATCAGGTGCGCATCGAGCGCTTCAAAACACAGGCCGCCGGCCGTGCTGATCGCCTCGTCGAGCGGGCGTGGTGCGACGACCGGCAGCGGCAGCGCCTTCAGCGTGCCAGCCAGGCGGTCGGTCTGCTGCAGCAGGTCGGCCGACAGGAGTTCGCGCAGCAGGCCGGCCTTGACGCCTTCGATGCCGGCCCGCCGGCGCAGGTGGCTGGCCAGCGAATCGCGGCCGCGCGGCCGGGCAAGATCGGCCTGCAGGCGCTCCAGGCTGCGCCCGGGCGCCAGATCGAGCGTCAGCGCCGCATGGCCGGCGTGTTCCAGTGCATCGCGCAGGGCGGCGGAGAAGGCATAGATCAATCCGCCTTCGATACCGTGTTCGGTAATGTTGAATTCGCCCGGCAGCGTCCGCCCGGCAAAGCTGGCGACGACGGGCTTGACCGGCTCGCCGGCGAAACGCTCGCGAAAATGGGCGCTCCAGTCGACCGCAAAGCCGCAATTGGCCGGACGCAGCGGCGCTACCGGCAGGCCGCGGGCGGCCAGCAGCGGCACCCAGGCGCCGTCGGAGCCGAGCTTGCGCCAGCTGCCGCCGCCCAGAGCCAGCACCGTGGCCTCGGCGGCGACGGCGATCTCGCCGTCCGGCGTGGCAAAGCGCAGCGCCCCGTCGGCATTCCAGCCGAGCCAGCGATGGCGGACGTGGAGGCGCACGCCGGCGGCGCGAAGGCGCTGCAGCCAGGTGCGCAGCAGCGGCGCCGCCTTCATTTCGGTGGGAAAGACGCGGCCCGAGGTACCGACGAAGGTGTCGATGCCGAGGCCGTGGATCCAGGCGCGCAGCTGCTCGGCGCCGAAGGCCTCGAGCAGCGGGGCGAGTTCCACCTGGCGGGCGCCGTAGCGCTGGCGGAAAACGGCGGCCGGCTCGCTGTGAGTGATGTTCATGCCGCCCTTGCCGGCCATCAGGAACTTGCGCCCGGGCGAGGGCATGGCTTCGAAGACGTCGACGGCCAGACCGGGGATGCCGGCCAGCTGCTCGGCCGCCATCAGCCCGGCCGGCCCGCCGCCGACCACGGCGACGCGGCGCATCACGCCGGGTCCGGACCGCCGACCGGCGGCTGCAGTTCGGCCGGCAGCTCTTCCTCGTCGAGCGGGACGACGGTGACTGCCACTTCCGGCTCGGCGCCGCCGCCGCCGAGGATGATGCCGCGCAGCGGCGAGATGTCCGAGAAGTCGCGGCCGAAGGCGACCGTGATGTGCTCGGTATCGGGCAGCAGGTTGTTGGTTGGGTCGAAATCCACCCAGTCGCCGGCAGTGCCTGGGGCATAGACGGAAACCCAGGCGTGCGAGGCGTCGGCGCCGACCAGCCGGGGCTTGCCCGGTGGCGGCCGGGTCAGCAGGTAGCCGCTGACGTAGCGGGCGGCCAGGCCCAGCGCGCGCAGGCAGGCGATCATCAGGTGGGCGAAGTCCTGGCAGACGCCGCGCTTGTTTTCCAGGACTTCGAGCACCGGCGTCGCCACCGTGGTGGCTTCGGGGTCGAACTTGAACTCGCGGAAAATCTTGGCCATCAGCGCCTGGGCGCCGAGCAGCACCGGCGTGCCGGGTGCGAAGCAGTCGGCGGCATAGGCCGCCAGCTCGTGCTTGACGCGCACATGCGGGCTTTCGAACAGGAAGCGGGTGGCGGCCAGGTCGTCGGCCTGCGGTTCAGAGGAATCGTAGGCCAGCCGGTCGCGCACCTGCTCCCAGGGCAGCGAGCCGGCGATGGTGGCGGCGTCCGGCCGGTGCGGCAGCACGTCGACAGCCATTTCGGAACGGATCAGCAGGCTGTCGTGCGGCGCATCGAAGGACAGCCAGCTGACCGGATTGCCGAAGGCGTCGCGGCCGTCGCGCCGCCAGGCCGGGGCCGGCGCGATGTCGATGCACTGCTCCTCGATGCGCTGCCAGTCGAGGATGCGCGGCGACAGGTGCAGCTGCTGCTGCGACAGCGAGATCGGACTGCCGTAGTCGTAGCGGGTCTCGTGCAGCACGCGGTAGCGGACGTGGCTCATCGTCACAGCGCCATGGTCTGCCGGCTGACGTCGCCGACATGGGTGAAGTAGCGCATGCCGAGCCAGTCGGACAGCTGGTTGGCGGCAACGGTCAGGGCATCGAGGCGGGCGGCCAGGTCGGCACCGGCGGCGCTGTCGCGGCCGCTGGCGAACGGCAGGCGTTCGAGCGCCTCGAGGTCGAAGGCGCGCAGCCCGGCCAGCGCCGTATCGAGGCTGCCGTCGATGGTTTCGCCCAGCTCGCGGGCCATCCGCTCGAGGTAGCGCGACAGCACGCCGCCCTGGAAGATCACGCCGTGCGGGTTGCTGTCGTCGAAGACCAGCAGGTCGAGCACCGGCAGCAGTTCGGGCAGGCGCGAATAGCGCGAGCGGTAGGTGATGATCGAATCGGCCAGTTCGAGCAGCCACTCGAGACAGCCCGGCGCGCGTGCGGCTTCGAGGCGCAGGAAGCTGGCGATGGCCTGGGCGAAGAAGGCCAGGCGCTCGAGCCGGCGGCCGATGATCAGGAAGCGCCAGCCGTCGTCGCGGGTCATGTTGTCCATCGCGAAACCGGTCAGCGACGACGAGACACCAAGCACGCGGTCGAGGAAGGCGATCGCCTCGGTCAGCGTCGGGTGCTTTTTCTGCGCCGCCTGCTGTTCGCGCTGCAGGCGATTGAGCGAATGCCAGTGGTCGAGCGACAGCCGTTCGCGGATGTGCGTGGCCGACCACATCAGGCTGCGGATGGTGCCGGCCAGGCTGCCCGGCTGTTCCGGGTCGTAGATCGCCTCAAGCAGCGCGTGCTCGCTGCCCTGGCGGACCTCCGTGTCCTCGTCCGGACCAGGCAGGATGCGCAACTGCATGGCCAGTTCCAGCGCCGTGGCGACGGCCGGCGTCTTCTCGCCGCCGGCTTCGACCAGCCGCGACAGGGCGACGCGCAGCATGCGCGCGCTGTCGTCGAAACGCTCGGAATAGCGGCCGAACCAGAACAGGTTCTCGACCACCCGCGAAGTCAGGTTGGCGCCGGCGCGGACCAGGTCGCGCACGCCGATCGACGGCTTGAGCAGCGTGAATTCGCTGACCGGCCCATGCGTCAGCACCCAGGCATCCTTCGAGGCGCCGCCGCGCTGCATCGAGATGATGCGGGCGCTGGCGCCGCCGGCCACGCGCGCCAACCCGCCGGGCATCACCGCATAGCCGCCCTCGGCATTGGCCACGGCATAGGCGCGCAGGCCGACCGGACGGGCCAGCAGGCGCCGTTCGTGGGCGCGGCTCCAGGTCGGGGCCTGCGACAGCTCGACCATTTCCTGGGCGACGTAGGCGTGCGGCCGGGCCTCGATGCGGCGCAGCATCTCGCTGCGCGCCTCGCCTTCCAGCTCATAGCCGAACACCGCGGTCATCCGCTGCGTCGGGTAGGCCGGCTTGATCACCAGATCGTCGAAATTTTCCCGGACGTAGTCGAGGGCCGGTTTCTCGCCGCACCACCAGGTGGCGACCGAGGGCATGGCCAGGCTCTCGCCGAGCAGGCGCCGGCAGATCGCCGGCAAGAAGCCCATCAGCGCGCCGGAACCGAGCAGGCCGCTGCCCAGCGCGTTGGCGATGACCACGCGCCCCGCGCGGGCGACATTGAGCAGGCCGGGCACGCCGAGCGCCGAGTCGCCGCGCAGTTCGAGCGGATCGCAGTAGTCGTCGTCCTGCCGGCGCAGGATCACATGCACCCGCTTCAGGCCGCGCAGGGTCTTCAAGTACACGGAATCGCCGCGCACCGTCAGGTCCTGCCCCTCGACCAGCGGAAAGCCGAGGTAGCGGGCGAGATAGGCGTGCTCGAAATAGGTTTCGTTGTACGGCCCCGGCGTCAGCAGCACGATGTGCGGCGACTCCTCGCCGTCGACCGGGGCATGGGCGGCCAGCCCGTCCTGCTGCTCGCGGAAGAAGTCGGCGAGGTGCTGCACGCGCAGGTCGCGGAACATTTCCGGAAAGACGCGCGAGACTACCAGCCGGTTCTCCAGCGCGTAGCCGGCCCCGGAGGGGGCCTGGGTGCGGTCGGCGATGACCCACCAGCGGCCGTTCGGCGAACGCGCGAGGTCCACTGCATAGTTGTGCAGCCAGACGCC
>DASUZG010000490.1:0-3199 GCA_036376995.1 Azonexus sp.
AAATGCAAGTGTTCGGGAGAACCAAGGTATCGACGCGGATGTTGCTGATGAGCGGCCTGACGCTGATCGGTCTGGTCGCCATCTGTCTGGTCGCGCTGTTCCAGCTCAAGCAGAGCATGCTCGAAGACCGCAAGGCCAAGATTCGCAATCTGGTCGAGTACGCGCACACGCAACTGGCCTTTTACGAAGGCCAGGCCAAGGCCGGGACGATGACGCCGGAACAGGCGCAGACGCTGGCCATGGAGTCGCTGCGCAAGGCGCGCTACGACGAGAAGGAATATTTCTGGCTGAGCGACTACCACCCGCGTTCCGTCATGCACCCGATCCGGCCCGAGCAGCAGGGCAAGGACATGACCGGGAACAAGGACGCGAACGGCAAGCCGATCTACGTCGAGTTCGTCAAGGCGGCGAGGGCCGGGGGGGCCGGCTATGTCGACTATGTCGGGACCCGGCCCGGGCAAACCACGCCGGCGGCCAAGCTGGCCTACGTCAAGAACTTCGAGCCGTGGGGCTGGGTCGTCGCGACCGGCATCTACATCGACGACATCGACACCGCCTTCCGCAAGGATGCGCTCCTGCTCGGCGGCATTTCCGCCGGCTTGCTGGTCGTGCTGCTCGTTCTCGGTACGCTGATCAAAGCCAGCATCGTCAATCAGCTCGGCGGCGAGCCGGCCGAGGCGGCGGCGGTGATGCGACGCGTCGCCGCCGGCGACCTCACCGCCGAAGTCGACACGGCCGCCAAGGGCAGCATGCTCGACTCGCTGAACCACATGGTGCATGCGCTGCGCGGCCTGATCCGTGAGGTCAGCGACAGCACCGTCACCCTGGTCGACAACGCCGAACATATCCGCAGCGCGTCGAGCGAGGTATCGGCCGCGGCCGAGCGCCAATCGGATGCGACCTCGGCGATGGCGGCGGCGATCGAGGAATTGACCGTCAGCTCCACCCACATCTCCGACAGCGCCCACCAGGCCGAGCAGGATTCGCGCGCGGCGATGACGCTGGCCAAGGATGGCAGCGAGCGGGTCGCGCAGGCCAGCGCGGCGATCCGCCAGATCGCCACGACCGTGACCGATGCCTCGGCGCGTATTTGCGCGCTCGAGGGCCGCGCCGGTCAGGTCTCGTCGGTCGCCAACGTGATCAAGGACATCGCCGGCCAGACCAACCTGCTGGCGCTCAACGCGGCGATCGAGGCGGCGCGCGCCGGCGAGAGCGGGCGCGGCTTCGCGGTCGTCGCCGACGAAGTCAGGAAGCTCGCCGAGCGCACCTCGGCGGCCACCACCGAAATCGAACAGATGATCGTTGGCATTCAGGGCGACACGTCAGGCGCCGTCCTGGCGATGGATGCTGCCCTGCCGGAAGTCGAGCAGGGCGTGCAGCTCGCCGGTCAGGCATCGGCCTCGCTGGCCACCATCGAAAGCGGTGCCGAACGCTCGCTGGGCCACATCGGCGAGGTCGCCAGCGCCACCCGCGAACAGAGCATGGCCAGCACCTCGATCGCGCAACGCGTCGAGGAAATCGCGCAGATGGTCGAGGAAACCACCGCCACGATTCGCGGCACGGCGCAGACGGCCTTGCATCTGGAAGAGATCGCCCTCGGCCTGAAGGGGCAGATCGGCCGCTTCAAGTTCTAAGCGGAGTTCGGCACCGCCGATCAGCGCTCAGGCGGTGCCCTCCCACTCCCGCAGGAACTGCTGCACGTACTCCGCCATGAAGCGGTGCCGTTCTTCGGCGAGCGCCCGGCCGGTCGGGGTGTTCATGCGCTCCTTCAGGAGGAACAGCTTCTCGTAGAAGTGGTTGAGGCTCGCGCCTTTCGCCGCCTTGTAGGCCGCCGCGCTCTGGTGCAGC
Organism: Azonexus sp.; assembly: GCA_036376995.1. Lineage (GTDB taxonomy): Bacteria > Pseudomonadota > Gammaproteobacteria > Burkholderiales > Rhodocyclaceae > Azonexus. Next base: position 1,849 of record DASUZG010000490.1, read on the forward strand.
ACCGGCGGCTGTTCCGGGTCGTGCAGCGGGCGGCCGGCGTGGCCGCCGTAGGCGAAGCAGCGGGCGATGCCGATGGCGCCGATGGCGTCGAGCCGGTCGGCATCCTGCACGCAGCGGCCTTCGAGGGTCTTCATCGGCGTGGCGACGCCGGCGCCCTTGTAGGAGATGGTGGCGACGATGTCGACGACGGCGGCGATGACCTCGTCCGGCGCGCCTTCGCGGCGCAGCAGGGCTTCGGCTTCGCGCGGGCCGACGCTGTCGTCGCCGCCATGGAATTTCCAGTCGGCGATGTCGTGCACCAGCGCGCCGAGCTCGGCGATGACCGGGTCGGCGCCTTCGGCCTGGGCGATGCGGCGGCTCAGTCGGCGCACGCGGTCGATGTGGTGCCAGTCGTGGCCGGAACTTTCCTCAATGAAACGGGCCTTGATGTGGGCGGCGACGCGGTCGACGAGGTCTTGCATGGTCTCTTCCTGGCAGTTGGCGGGCGGGAGGCGAAGTGTACCGGCCGGCGCCGCGGCCGCGTATCCTTGTCGCCCGCGCCGGCCCCTTTTCCCTTTCGCCCGTCCGATGACCACCGAGCTCGATCCCCGCTGCGAACGCTTCTTCCTGCTGACCCTGGCCGGCATCCAGTTCAGCCACGTGCTCGATTTCATGATCATGATGCCGCTCGGGCCGATCCTGATGGCGGCCTTCGGCATCGGCACGCACGAGTTCGGCCTGCTGGTCGCCTCCTACAGCTTCAGCGCGGCGGCCTCCGGCCTGCTGGCGGCGACCTTCGTCGACCGCTTCGAGCGCAAGCGCCTGCTGCTGGTCAGCTTCGCCCTGTTCGCGCTGGCCACGCTGGCCTGCGGCCTGGCGCCGGGCTATTCGACGCTGCTCCTGGCGCGCGGCCTGGCCGGGGTGTTCGGCGGCCTGATGGGGGCGCTGATCCACACCATGATCGGCGACGCGATTCCCTTCGCGCGGCGGGCGCGGGCGAGCGGCGTGGTATCGAGCGCCTTCTCGCTGTCGACCATCGCCGGCGTGCCGCTGTCCCTGTGGCTGGCCAACCACCTGGGCTGGCGCGCGCCCTTCGTGCTGATCGCCGCCCTGAGCGTCGTCTTCCTGGCGATTGGCCTGCGCTTTTTGCCCGAGCTGCGCCAGCACCTCGATGGCGAGAAGCACGCCCACCTGCTGTCGGCGACTTTCGGCGTGCTGGCCGAGGGCAACCACCTGCGCGCCTTGCTCTTTTCGGCGCTGATCATCTTTTCCGGCTTCACGGTGATTCCCTACATCACCGTCTATGCGGTCAATAACGTCGGCATTCCGCAGCAGCAGATCCCGATCATCTACCTGGTCGGCGGCTTTGCCA
>DASUZG010000491.1:0-10989 GCA_036376995.1 Azonexus sp.
CCTTTGGCCGAGGGCGGGCGTCAGTTCCGGCGGGCTACCCAGTAGGTCGCGCCAGCGCTCCCGTAGCGTTCGCTGTGCGGGATGTCGCGCGCCAGCGTGAAACGGTCGCCGGCCTGCAGATGCTGCGTGCGGCCATCGACCGCGAGCCACATCTCGCCTTGCACGACGATGGCCTTCACCGCGAACGGATGCGTGTGCTCGCCGGCCACCGCCAGCGGCGGCCACTGGCGTTCGAGCACCTCGTCGAAACCCTCGGCCAGTGCCTGGGCGGTGAATGCCTCGATAGTCGGTAGTGCCATTCGACCTTCCTTCAGTAATTGCCGGGAATGCCGGCCAGGATGTCGACATAGGAATCCCAGGCGTGTTCCTGCTGGATCAGGCGTTCTATGAATCGGGCAAGCACGATGGCCTCCTGTCACCGGAATGCGGATCCTCGGGATCCGATGTCTGCAGTGTAGGAGGGGGCCGCTGATTGGGCTAATCGATTGCCGATATGTGCCGAATTGCTTTTGGCTATCGCCCGGCGGGGCCGCTCAGGCCTTCTTCTTGCTGCCGATCTTGCTTTCCTGGCCGGCCAGCAGGCGCTGGATGTTCTGCCAGTGCTTGGCGATCAACGCGATGCTGATGATCCCGACCACCGGCAGATGGCCGCTGGTACCGTGGCTGAGTGCGGCGTAGATCGGGGCCAGGCCGGCAGCGACGACGGCGGCGGCAGACGAGTAGCGGAAGGCGAAGGCGACGAACAGCCAGGTGGCGAGCACCGCCAGGCCGAGCAGCGGGTCGAGCGCGAGCAGCACGCCGGCGCCGGTGGCGACGCCCTTGCCGCCCTTGAACTTGAGGAAGATCGGGAACAGGTGGCCAAAGAACACGGCCAGCGCGACCAGGCCGACCACCGTGTTGGACAGTCCGGCCTGCTGGGCAGCGAAGACCGCAAGCCAGCCTTTCAGTGCATCGCCGATCAGGGTGAAGATCGCCGCCTTCTTGTTGCCGCTGCGCAGCACGTTGGTCGCCCCGGGGTTGCCCGAACCGTAGGTGCGCGGATCGGCCAGCCCGAAGACTTTGGACGCGATCATCGCGAAGGGAACGGAACCGAGCAGGTAGGCGGCGAGGACGGCGAGGGCAGCGGACATGGGCAGGCGGGGGCGGGTCGGGGGGCTGGGGTACAATCGCGGCAAATTTTACACCGCCGGACCCTCCCGACCCCGCATGGACATCATTTTCATCGAAGAGCTGCGCGCCGAAACCTGGATCGGCATCTATCCGCGCGAGAAAGCCATGCCGCAGACGGTCGAAATTTCGCTGCAGATCGGGGTGTCCACCGCTTCGGCCGGGGCCAGCGACGACATCCGCGACACCGTCGACTACGCGGTGGTCGTCGAGCGCCTGCGCAGCGATCTGGCCGGCAGCCACTTCAACCTGCTGGAGAAGCTGACCGAGCACATCGCCACTTGGCTGCTGGAGAACTTCGCCGCCCAGTGGGTCCGCGTCTCGGTCGCCAAGCTGGGCATGATGCCGGGCGTCAAACGCGTCGGCGTCATCATCGAGCGCTCGGTCTAGAGCCCGACCGCCAATACCGTCATCACCGCGAAACCGGCGAGCAAACCAGCGGTACCGGCGGCTTCGCGACCCGGCCGGTGCGAGGCCGGGATCAATTCGTGGCTGACCACCCAGAGCATGGCGCCGGCCGCGGCCGCAAGCGCGAGCGGCAAGGCGGCACCGGCGACGCTGCTGGCGATGACCCCGAACAAGCCGCCGACCGGTTCGACCAAGCCGGTGCCAAGCGCGATGGCGGCGGCGCGAAGCGGTGCGGCGCCGAGGGCGAGCATGGCGCTGGCGACGATCCAGCCTTCCGGCACGTTCTGGATGGCGATCCCGAGGCTCATCCCGTGGTCGGCACCGGCTGCCGCCGCGACGCCGACGGCGAGGCCTTCCGGCACGTTGTGCAAGGCGATGGCAGCGACCACCAAGGCGACGTGCGGCTGCCGGCTGCTTTCCGCGATGCCTTCGACGTGGGCGTGCGGCGTGCGGCTGTCCATCCGCTGCATGATGGCGGCGCCGGCGAGCAAGGCGCCGGCCGTGGCCATGCCGAGCATCCAGGGCGTCCCGCTGGCACCTACAGTCTGCACCGCCGGGACAAGCAAGGAGAAGAGGCTGGCGGCGGCCATCATGCCGCCGGCCAAGCCGAGCATCGGGGCCATCAGGCGTTCGGCCGGGCGGCGCATGAACAACACGGGAATGGCGCCGAGGCCGGTGGCGAGACCTGCGAACAAACTGGCCTGAAGGCCCTTGGCGGCCATCGGGTGGGCGGCGAACCAAAGCATGGCCTGCTCGATGCCGAACGCCAGCGCGCCGACAGCCATGACGAGGCCGAGCCAGAGATGGCGGCGGGCGGCAGGCTTGGCGTAGTGGCGGATGACGACTTGGCTCATGGTGTTCTCCTGGGTGTTGGGAGAACTTTACGCAGCCGCGCTTTATAGCTCCAATCGATTGATTAAATATTGTCGATTGGTTTGTTCAATCGTCAGGCCAGGGCCGCCTCGACCGCCTTGGGATTGAGCGTGCGCACGATGTCGTGCGGGTGGATGCCGACCAGATAGCCGCGCCGGCCGCCGTTGATGTAGATCAGCGGCAGGTCGAGGATGCTCTTCTCGATGAACACCGGCATCGCCTTCTTGGTGCCGAACGGGCTGGTGCCGCCGACCAGGAAGCCGGTATGGCGGTTGGCGACTTCCGGCTTGCACGGCTCGACCTTCTTGCAGCCGACCTGGCGCGCCAGTTCCTTGGCCGACACCTTGCAGTCGCCGTGCATCAACACGATCAGCGGCTTGGCGTTCTCGTCCTCGAAAATCAGCGTCTTGACCACCGCATGCTCGTCCACATTGAGTTCACGCGCCGAGACGCGGGTGCCGCCGTGTTCCTCGTAGGCGTACAGGTGGTTGGAAAAAGGTACCTTGTGCGCCTTGAGAAACTTGGTGGCCTGGGTTTCCGGAGCGTGTTCGGCTTTGCTCATGGGGTAACGAAAAAGAGGGGAAGGAGCGAATTCTAGCGCCGGAAATCCGGCCGGCGGGTTGTCAGCCACGCGGATGGTGCACGGCGTGCAGCGCCTTCAGGCGTTCACGGGCGACGTGGGTGTAGATCTGCGTGGTCGAGATGTCGGCGTGGCCGAGCAGCAGCTGGACCACGCGCAGGTCGGCGCCGTGGTTCAGCAGGTGAGTGGCGAAGGCGTGGCGCAGCACGTGCGGCGACAGGCGTTCCGGCGCGATGCCGGCGATCAGCGCGTAACGCTTGATCAGTTGCCAGAAGGCCTGGCGCGTCATCGCCGCGCCGCGGCCGGTGACGAACAGGGCATCGCTCTGCCGGCCCTTGAGGATTTCGCTGCGGGCGCCAAGCAGATAGCGCTGCAGCCAGTCGATGGCCAGTTCGCCGAGCGGCACCAGGCGTTCCTTGCTGCCCTTGCCGAAGGCGCGGACGACGCCTTCGTTGAGACCGATTTCGTGCAGCTTCAGGGTAACCAGTTCGGAGACGCGCAGGCCGGTGGCGTAGATCAGCTCGATCATCGCCCGGTCGCGTAGGCCGAGCGGCGTCTCGGGATCAGGCGCGGCGAGCAGCGCCTCGACCTGCTTTTCCGACATGATCTTGGGCAGGCGCGAGGGGCGGGCCGGGTTGGCCAGCTTCAAGGTCGGGTCGGCGGCAATGCGCCCGCGCCCGAGTTGCCAGCGGTAGAAGCGGCGCAAGGTCGAGAGGTAGCGGGCCTGGGAGCTGGCCCGGGTTTGCCGCGACAGATGGGCGACGAAGGCGGCCAGCGTCGTCGCGCGCACGTCGAGCAAGGGTTCGTGGCCCTGTTCGGCGAGCCACAGCGCGAGGCGGCCCAGGTCGGAGCGGTAGCTGTCGAGCGTCGCCTTGGCCAGCCCGTCTTCCAGCCAGAGGGCGTCGCAGAAGCCGTCGATCGTGCCGAGGTCAGCCGGGGCGGCGGCTTTCATGGGCGAGCAGCCAGCGCTTGATGTCGAGCAGGAAACCGCTGCGCTCGCGGGCAAAGCCGCCGAGGCCGCCACCGCTGGCGACGACGCGGTGGCAGGGCACGACCACCGGGTAGGGGTTGGCGCCGCAGGCCTGGCCGACGGCGCGCGGGGCGTTGTGCAACTGGCTGGCGACCTGCCCGTAGGTCAGCGTCTGGCCGCAGGGAATGGCCGCGATCGCGGCCCAGACGCGACGCTGGAAAGCGGTGCCGGCCGGACGCAGCGGCAGGCCGAAAACGAAGTCGGGATCGGCCAGCCAGGCTTCGAGCTGACGCACCGCCTCGGCCGCCAGGGCCGTCTGCGGCGCCTGCGCCGGCTGCGCTTCGAGATATTCGATGGCCGTCAGCTCGTCGGCATCGCAACGGATGCCGAGCGCGAAGCCCGGCGCCGCGACGACCGCCTGGAAGCCAGCGTCAGCCATCTCAGCCGCGCACGTGGCCGTCGCCCAGGACCACCCACTTCTGGCTGGTCAGGCCGTCGAGGCCGACCGGGCCGCGGGCGTGGATCTTGTCGGTCGAGATGCCGATCTCGGCGCCGAGGCCGTACTCGAAGCCGTCGGCGAATCGGGTCGAAGCGTTGATCATCACCGAACTCGAATCGACTTCGCGCAGGAAACGCATCGCCTTCGGGTGGTTGTCGGTGACGATGGCTTCGCTGTGGTGCGACGAATACTGGTTGATGTGAGCGATCGCTTCGTCGATGTCGGCGACCACCTTGACCGAAATGATCGGCGCCAGGTACTCGGTGTAGTAGTCCTCTTCGCTGGCCGCGACGGCGTTCAGCACGAGGGCGCAGGTCTCGGCGCAGCCGCGGATTTCGACGCCCTTCTCGGTCAGCATGTGGGCGACCGGCGGCAGCAGCTTGGCGGCGACGGCGCGGTCGACCAGCAGCGATTCGGCGGTGTTGCAGGTGCCGTAGCGCTGGGTCTTGGCGTTCTCGACGATTTTCAGCGCCTTGGCCGGATCGGCCTCGCTTTCCAGATAGACGTGGCAGTTGCCGTCCAGGTGCTGGATCATCGGCACCCGCGACTCGGCCAGCAGGCGGGCGATCAGGCCCTTGCCGCCGCGCGGCACGATGACATCGACGAATTCGCGCATGGTGATTAGTTCGCCGACGGCGGCGCGGTCGGTGGTGTTGACCACCTGCACGGCTTCGGCCGGCAGGCCGGCGGCCTGCAGGGCTTCGGCAACGAGGGCGGCGATGGCGCGGTTGCAGTGGATGGCTTCCGAACCGCCGCGCAGGATCGCCGCGTTGCCGGATTTGAGGCAGAGCGCCGCGGCGTCCGCCGTGACGTTCGGCCGGGCTTCGTAAATGATGCCGATGACGCCGAGCGGCACGCGCATCTTGCCGACCTGGATGCCGCTCGGGCGGTACTTGATGTCGGTCATCTCGCCGATCGGATCGGGCAGCTTGGCCACCTGGTCGACGCCCTCGGCCATGCTGTCGACGCCTTTCTCGGTCAGCGTCAGGCGGTCGAGCAGCGCCGCTTCCAGGCCGTTGGCGCGGGCGGCGGCCAGGTCTTCGGCATTGGCCGCGATCAGCGCGGCCTTGTCGCGGCGAATGGCGGCGGCGAGGTGCAGCAGCGCCGCATTCTTCTCGGCGGTGGTCGCCGAAGCCAGGCGGCGCGAAGCAGCGCGGGCCTGGCGGCCGAGCGTCTGTATGTATTCCTTGATGTCCATGATCGTCTGCGGTGGGGCAAAAAGCCATTATAGCCAGACAAATTAGAGGGAACTTCCAGAACCGGGTAAACTCTTACCCGCAATGAAAAAAGGGCTTTCCATCGAGGACAAGATGGCCGACAAACTGATTTTGCCGACTGAAGTAAAAATTTGTGCGACTTGCAGCTACTGGGATGGCGAGCGTCGCGTCGATGACGATATGGGCGTGGTGGTCGTCGGGGAAGAATGCACGGGCGAATGTCTGGTGCAGGGGGTCGCCAAGCCGGGTCTTCACGATGTGCGCAAGGAATGCGACTGCATCTGGGAAGATGTCGGCCCCGATGATGTTGGACCGGACGATACGGCCAAAGTCGCCTGATCGCTGGCCAAGCCAGCGCGGTACCGCCATTCCGTCTCAGTGCTGCCGCCAGAATACCCGGTTGCGGCCTTCGGCTTTGGCGGCGTAGAGCGCCGCATCGGCTTCCTGGAAGAAGCGGGGATCGACTTCCCCACCGCAGGGAATCAGCGTCATGCCGCCCAGACTGATCGTCACGTGGCGGCTGACCGGCGAACTGGGATGCGGCAGCGCCAACGCCTCGATCTGGCTGCGGATTTCATGCGCCAGTTCAATGCCGGCGCGGGCGTCGACATTTGGCAGCAGCAGCGCGAATTCCTCGCCGCCGTAGCGGGCAACCAGGTCGCCCGGGCGGCGGACGAAACTGTTCAGGGCCTGGGCGATGCGGCGCAGCACGCGGTCGCCCTCGGCATGACCGAGATGGTCGTTGTAGCGCTTGAAATGATCGACGTCGAGAATCACTAGCGACAGCGGCGCGCCGTTGCGGGCGCAGCGCCGCCACTCGCTTTCCAGCGCCTCGTCGTAGCGGCGGCGGTTGGCGACTTCGGTCAGCGCATCGATCTTGGCCAAATTCTCCAGCAGGTGGCGGTGATGCACCGATTGCAGGTGGTTGCGGACCCGCTTGCGGACGATCGACGGATGGAAGGGCTTGGCGATGTAATCGACGGCGCCGAGGTCGAGGCCGCGTTCCTCGTCGGCCGGCGCGTCGAGCGCCGAGATGAAGATGACCGGGATCTGCCGCGTCGCGTCGTCCTGCTGCAAGGCCTGGATGACCTGGTAGCCGGTCATGTCCGGCATCATCACGTCGAGCAGGATCAGGTCGGGCGTCTGCTCGCGCGCCCGTTCCAGCGCCTGGACGCCATTCTTGGCCAGGATCACGCGGCAGTCGGCGGACAGCAGTTCGGCCAGCAGGGCCCGGTTCTGCTTCTCGTCATCGACGACGAGGACCGACTGCCCGTTGCTCACGACCAGTGCTCCCGCAGCCGGCCGCGCAGCACGCACAGCCGTTCGCGCGCCGATTCGTATTCGACGTCATCGATCAGGGCGGCGATTTCGGTCAGCATCGTCAGGCACTCGTCATCCAGCGCGGGTTGGCCGGTCAAAATCCGGCGGATCTTGGCGAAACCCGCTTCGCTGCGCGCATCGGCCATGTCCAGACAGCTGTCGAGATGGTCGAATTCGGCGTCGATTTCGGGCCATGCCAAGGTAATGGTCGGCAATGACGTGGAGGTTAGCGGAGGAAGGGCGGCAAGTCCATCGAGGACGTCTTGCAGGGCTTCGCCGAACAGGGCCGCGGCGGCCGCCATATCGTCCTCGCGATCGCCGGCCAGGGCCTGTTCGCAGCGGCGGGCGGCCTCGCTGAGGGCGACGGCACCGAGCGAGGCCGCCACCGACTTGGCTGAATGCGCCAGGCGGCGGGCTTCGAGGCGCTCGCCGGCGGCCAGCGCGGCGGCGATGCGGCTGGCGCTGGCGGCAAAGTCCTGGCGGAAGGCATGCAGCGACTTGAGGTAGAACTCCGGCCGGTTCATGTGCAGTTCCAGGCCGGCCTGGCGGTCGATGCCCGGCAGTTCGGGCCAGGCGTCGAGCGCAGCGGGCACCTCGGCGTCGCCGGCGGGCGGGCGCTCGGCGAGCGGCGGCAGCCAGCGGCTCAGGGTCGCGTAGAGCAGGCGCGGGACGATCGGCTTGGTCAGGTGGGCGTTCATGCCGGCGGCGGCGGTCTGCTCCTGGTCCTCGGTCGTCGCGTGGGCGGTCATGGCGATCACCGGCAGTTCGCGCCAGTGCGGATTGGCGCGGATGGCGCGGGTGGCGCTCAGGCCGTCCATGACCGGCATCTGGATGTCCATCAGGATCAGCGCGAAGCGCTCGCCGGCCAGCATGTCGAGGGCTTCCTGGCCGTTGGTGGCGATGGCGACGCTGAGGCCGACGCGCTGCAGCAGCGCGATGGCGATGGTGCGGTTGATGGCGATGTCCTCGACCACCAGCACCCGCTCGCCGCTCCAGCGCGGCAGTGCCGGTGCGCCGCGGACCTCGCCCGCCGGCTCGATGTCGCCGGGGCGGACGGCCGCCGGCGCTTCGCCAAGCACGGCGGTGAAGCGGAAGGTGCTGCCGTGGCCGGGCGTGCTCTGCAGCGTGATCTCGCCGTCCATCAGCTCGACCAGCTGGCGGCAGATGGCCAGACCGAGGCCGGTGCCGCCGAAGCGCCGGGTGATGCTGCTGTCGGCCTGGGTGAACGGGGAGAACAGGTTTTCCTGGTGCTCCGGCGCGATGCCGATGCCGGTGTCGCGCACGGTGAAGGCGAGGGCCAGGCGGCGGTCCGGGCGCCGTTCGGCGAGCCCGACGCGGACCTCGATTTCGCCACCCGGGGTGAATTTGACGGCGTTGCTGACCAGGTTGATCAGGACCTGGCCGAGGCGCAGCGTGTCGCCGAGCAGTTGCGGCGGTACCCCGTCCTCCTTGACGAAGCGCAGCTCCAGCCCCTGCGCGCGGACGCGGGCGGTAAACAGGCTGCCGACCGATTGCAGCAGGCTGTCGAGGGAGAATGCCCGGTTTTCCAGGCGCAGGCTGCCGGCCTCGATCTTCGAGTAGTCGAGGACATCGTTGATGATCGCCAGCAGCGCGTCCGACGAGTGCATGACCTGTTCGAGATAGTCCCGCTGCTGCGGATTGAGCGGCGTTTCCAGCACCATCCGGCTAAGCCCGGTGACGGCATTGAGCGGGGTGCGGATTTCGTGGCTCATGCGGGCCAGGAAGTCGGATTTGGCGCGGTTGGCCCGGCGTGCCTCGTCGATCGCCTCGCGCAAGGCGCCGGTCCGTTCGGCGACCATGCTTTCGAGGCTTTCGCGATAGTTGGCGAGTTCGCGGTCGCGGGCCTGCAGCGTGTCGAGCATGCGGTTGAAGCTGTGGCTCAGGCTGCCGATCTCGTCGCGGCTGTCGATTTCCAGGCGCTCGTCGAGGCGGGCGTGGTGCGAGACGCGGTTGACCAGCTGGGCGAGATATTCCAGTGGCGCGGTGATGCGGCCGACGATGTAGCGGCTGAGCACGAACAGCACGGCCAGCGCCAGCAGCAGCAGGACCAGCGTGTCGGTCATCGTCTGCCGCATCGTCTGGTGGTACTGGGCCAGCGAGACCAGCAGCTCGATCCGGCCGGCCGTCTCGTTCTGCCCCGGCATCAGGATCGGCTGGCGGACCAGCAGATGCTGTTCGAGAAAGAGCGTGCTTTCTTCTCCGTCGGGAATGCTCAACGCCTGGTCGGGCTCGCGCAGGTACAGCGCCAGCGCGGCGCCATTGGCCAGCGTGGCGCGGCCGGCATCGACGGCCGGGTTGATGGCCAGCGAGGAGAGCAGGCGGTCGGCTTCGCGCTGGTCGAGGAAGGCGGCGGCGGCCTGCAGGTTGGTGGCGAGCAGGCGGGCCTGGGCGGCCATCGATTCGGCCAGCTGGGTCTGCAGCAGATGGCGCTGCTGGGTATAGACGAGCAGGAAGACCAGGCCGACGGCGATCAGCAGGAAGGAAAAGGACAGCGCCACCAGCTTGTTGCGGATGGTCGGCAGCGGCAGCAGGGAATACAGCAGCTTCATGGCTCGACCACCCGGGCCAGGCGCAGCAACTGGGCGTTGAATTCGAAGCCTTTCTTCTGCGCGGCGCTGCGGTTGAGGACGATGGCCACCCGCTCGCCTTCGAGCGGCAGTTCGATCATGCCGCCGGCCTGGGCGAAGCCGGGCAGGTCGGAGACGGTGAGCAGCGGCCGGCCGGCGGCGCGCTCGAGCCAGCCGGCGAGGGCGCCGGCTTCGCTGCGGGCGATGAACAGCAGGTGGCAGGCGCCCAGGTCGGCCGGCGCGAAACGGATATCCACCTCGGCGGCATTGGTGTTGATCTGGTTCAGGGCATTGCCGAAGGGATTGCGGCCGACCACGCAGAGCACCGTCGGCCGCGGTGCCGGCTGGCCGCCGGGCCAATAGACGAATTGCGCCAGGCGGTAGAAGAGCACCGCCTTCATGCCGTATTCCGAGACATCCATGGCCATCGCGCGCGGCGCCAGGACCGCGCTGCCGAGCAGCAGCGTCAGCAGTCCGGCGCGGGTCGTCGCGGAAAGGGCCTGGAGCAGGTTCACGATGTCAGAAGCGGTACTCGAGGGTGCCCATGAAGGTCCGCGGCTGTTGCGGCACCGCCTGCATCACGGTGCTCGACGACGAGGTGTGGGCGGCGTAGTAGCGCTCGTCGAACAGGTTGTAGACGTCGAAGTACAGCGACAGCCGTTCGCCGGCCAGCTTGTGGGCGCCGATGTGCAGGCTGGCGACGGTGTAGGCGTCGGTCTTCCGGGTACGGTCGTTTTCCACGCGGTTGATGGCGCCGGTCGTCGTGTCGTCGATCCACTGCAGGCGCGGGGTGATGGTCAGCCAGTCCTGGTAGCGGAAGGTGACGCCGAGCTTGACCTTGTGGGCGGCGATATTGACCTGCTCCAGCTTGTCGCCGTCGTCGGTCTCGCGGATCCAGCCCTTGACGTAGCTGTAGCTGCCCCACAGGTCGGCCGACCACGGGCCGCCGAGATGCACCTGCCACTGCGGGATGATGTCGATGCCGTGGTAGCGGTCGTTGCCGCTGTTCTGCTTCGACTCGGTGGCGCTCAGCACGGCGCCGGGAATGTACTGGACCGGACTGGCGTCGGCGCGGGTGATGATGATGCGCTCGACTTCGGTCAGGTAGGCATTGGTGACCAGGTTGAAGGTCCGGCTCGGGCGCCAGTCCCAGGTCGCCGACCAGGTCTTGGATTTTTCCGGATCGAGGTGCGGGTTGGGGGCGCGGAAATAGCCCCCGGTATATCGGCCGGACCCGTCGGTGGCGCCGCTGAAGGTGCCGAAGGCGCTGTAGCTTTCCTCCGGCGACGGGGCACGGAAGGCTTCGCCGTAGAGCAGCTTGAGGAAGTTGCCGGGCAGCGGCTGCCAGACCAGGCCCAGGCGCGGGT
>DASUZG010000492.1:0-3099 GCA_036376995.1 Azonexus sp.
GCGTACTGCCACAACCAGTCGACGATATGGACGATGTGCTGGTCGTTGGCATCGAACTGGCGGTTGCCCTTGCCCAGCTCGACCAGTTGCTCGAAGCTCGACAGGCCGGCCGTCGTCTCGCCGCGCGCCGCCGCCTTCTTGACCGACTTGGCGAGATTGAAGAATTCGACCAGATAGCGGCCAATGTCGTCCGGGTTGGCCAGCACGCGGCGGATTTCCTTGCGCAGGATCGGCCGCAACTCGTCGACCCACTCGCGGACAAAGGGTTCGGCGGTGGCGATCACCACTTCGCGCGTCGTCACCTGCACCGGCAGGATGCCGAAGCGCGCTGCGTAGGCACTCGACATGACTTCGGCGACGCCAGTGAAATCGATCTTGAGCGGATCGATATGGAGGTAGTCGAGGCCGCTACGGGCGGCCAACCACTCGGTCAGCACCTCGAGGCCAAGCAGGCGAACCGGGGTCTGCAGCGAGCGCCATTTCTGGTCGGCGATGACGATCAGCGGATGGATCTTGCCGCCATGCAGGCGTCGTTCGCTCTTCAGCGCATCGGCGGTTTCGGCGGCGACCAGGCCGTCCTCGACCATCATCTGCAGCACTTCGGCCAGGGCCAGGCGGTGCTCGCTCACTGATCTGTCATTCATGGCCGGCAATATAGCATGCCCCCGGCCGGGGCACCGTCAGCGCGGCCGCAGCGGGTCGAGCAGGCCGCGCAGGGCGTTGTGGTCGAGTTCGTACATCAGCGCCAGCAGGCGGCCCAATTCGCCCTTGGGAAAACCTTCGCGGGCGAACCAGCCGAGGTAATGCCCGGGCAGATCGGCCAGCAACCGGCCTTCGTACTTGCCGAACGGCATCCGCCGCTCGACGAGCAATTGCAGATCCTGTGCTTGCATGAAAAAAACGGGGCCGTGGCCCCGTTCTCCTTACTTGCCCGAAAGGGCCAGCATCAGGTCGTTGATGCGCTTGACGAAGCCGGCCGGATCGTCGAGCTGGCCACCTTCGGCCAGCAGCGCCTGCTCGAACAGCAGTGCCGACCAGTCGTCGAAACGGGTTTCCTCGTACTTCAGGCGCATCACCGCCGGGTGCTGCGGATTGATTTCAAGAATCGGCTTGGTCTCGGGCGCCTTCTGGCCGGCCGCCTTCAACAGGCGGGCCAGGTTGCCGGAAGGGTCGTGCTCGTCGGAAACGAGGCAGGACGGCGAATCGGTCAGGCGGTAGGTGACGCGCACGTCCTTGACCTTGTCGCCGAGCGCAGTCTTGACCTTTTCCAGCAGTTCCTTGTACTCGTCGGCAGCCTTCTCGGCTTCCTGCTTCTCGGCCTCGTCTTCCAGCTTGCCGAGATCGAGCCCGCCCTTGGCCACCGACTGCAGGTGCTTGCCCTCGAATTCGGTCAGGTGGCCGACCACCCATTCGTCAACGCGGTCGGACAAGAGCAGCACTTCGATGCCCTTCTTCTTGAAGATTTCCAGGTGCGGGCTGTTCTTGGCGGCGTTGAACGTATCGGCGGTGACGTAGTAGATCTTCTCCTGGCCTTCCTTCATCCGGCCGATGTAGTCGGTCAGCGAGACGACTTGCTTGTCGCCATCGCCGTGCGTCGAAGCGAAGCGGATCAGGCCGGCGATCTTGTCCTTGTTGGCAAAATCTTCGCCGATGCCTTCCTTCAGCACATTGCCGAAGGCTTCCCAGAACTTGGCATACTTTTCCTTGTCGGCCGCCTCGTCGCTGTTGGCCAGGCCCTCGAGCATGGCCAGCACCTTGCGCGTACAACCGCTGCGGATGTTGTCGATGTCCTTGCTCTGCTGCAGGATCTCGCGCGAGACGTTGAGCGGCAGATCGGCCGAATCGACCACCCCGCGCACGAAGCGCAGGTACAGCGGCATCAGTTGTTCGGCGTCGTCCATGATGAAGACGCGGCGCACATAGAGCTTGATACCGTGGCGTGCATTGCGGTCCCACAGGTCGAACGGGGCACGGGCCGGGACGTACAGCAGTTGGGTATATTCCTGCTTGCCCTCGACGCGAGCATGCGTCCAGCACAGCGGATCCTCGAAGTCGTGGGCGACATGCTTGTAGAACTCGGTGTATTGCTCGTCGGAGATGTCCGACTTGCTGCGCACCCACAGCGCGCTGGCCTGGTTGACCGTCTCGTCCTCGTCGGTGACGACCTGCTCGCCCTTGTCCTTGTCCCACTCTTCCTTCTTCATCACGATGGGCAGAGTGATGTGGTCCGAGTACTTGCGGACGATCGACTTCAGCTTCCAGGCATTGAGGAAATCGTCCTCGCCGTCACGCAGATGCAGGGTCACGTCGGTACCGCGCCCGGCCTTCTCGACCATCTCGACGCTGTACTCGCCCTCGCCGGCCGATTCCCACTTGACCGCCTGGCCGGCTTCGACACCGGCACGACGGGAAACCACCGTGACCTTGTCGGCGACGATGAAAGAAGAATAGAAACCGACACCGAACTGGCCGATCAGGTGCGCATCTTTGACCTGGTCGCCGGTCAGCGCCGAGAAGAATTCCTTGGTCCCCGACTTGGCGATGGTACCGAGGTGCGCAATGGCTTCATCGCGCGACAGGCCGATGCCGTTGTCGGAAATGGTGATGGTGCGCGCTTCCTTGTCGAAGGCGATGCGGATTTTCAGTTCGCTGTCCTCGCCATACAGCGCAGCATTGTTCAGCGCTTCGAAGCGCAACTTGTCGCAGGCATCGGAGGCGTTGGAGACCAGTTCACGCAGGAAAATTTCCTTGTTGCTGTACAAGGAATGAATCATCAGATGCAGCAACTGTTTGACTTCCGTCTGGAAGCCAAGGGTCTCGCGGTTGACGGTGGCGGACTCGGACATGCTAGAAACTCCCAATCGAGATAACGACAAAAGATGAGTTCCAAAATGGGGACATCCGCCCCGATTTCAAGCCCTAAATTCGCTTTTAACCGCTTTTCGTGGCCCCAATGCAAAAAACCCCTCAGTCGATGTGACTGAGGGGTTTGGAATGGGAGCCTGGCGGTGACCTACTTTCGCGAGCGAGGTGCTCACTATCATCGGCGCGATTCTGTTTCACGGTCCTGTTCGGGAAGGGAAGGGGTGGGTCCAGAAG
>DASUZG010000493.1:0-4654 GCA_036376995.1 Azonexus sp.
GGTGCACCCCGGCCTGCTCGGCCAGCCGGTCCCGGCCAGCCCGACGGCCCCGGTCGCCACGGCGGCGGCGGCGCAGCCGGCCGCCGCCGAAACGGCGATCCGCATGGACCAGGATGGCCTGCGCACGCAGCGCAGCGTCTACTTCGACTACAACAGCGCCGATCTCAAGGCCGACCACGATCCGGCCCTGCGCGCCCATGCCCGTTACCTGGCAGCCAACCCGCAGGCGCGCGTGCGCATCGAGGGCAATGCCGACGAGCGCGGCGGCGCCGGCTTCAACCTGCGCCTGGGCGAGCGCCGTGCCGCCACCGTGCGCGACACGCTGATTGCACACGGCGCCGGCAACCGCCAGGTCGCGATCAAGTCGCTCGGCGAATCGCGGCCGAAGCTGAAGGGCAGCGACGAGCAGTCGTGGGCCGAGAACCGCCGCGCCGACGTGGTCTACGAAAACGAGAAGTAAGCCCGCCGGAGGCGGACAGCAAAAAGGCCTCGCCGCGGCGAGGCCTTTTTGCATGGCAGCGGGGCGCCTCAGGTTTCCCGGGTCTCGCGCGCTTCCGGCACCCGGCCGCGCAGGCAGGCCAGCCATTCCGAGAAGGGAATCTCGTGCACATCCGGGTAGCGCCGCTCGACGCTGCGCCGCCGTTCGCGCCAGCCGTCGGGCGGTCCCTGGTCTTCGCCGCGACGGTCGTCGCCGCCGCGCTTGTCGCTGTTGCCGCGCATTGCACACCTCGTTTCTTCTGCCTTGCCGCCACTGTACGGCAAGGCTCCCGACGCGGCAGTGAAATAGATCACGCCAGCCGCCACATTGCCGCCGGCTAGCCCCGGCGCAGCGCCTGCAACGCCTGGCGGGCGGCGCTGACGCCGCGATACTGGGCTTCCTCGAAAAGCGAGAAGCCCGACAGGTCGGCATGCGCCAGCATGATGCGCGGATGGCTGAAGGCGCTCAGCTGGCGGCGGGCCGCCCCCCACAGGCTGCCGGGCACCGGCCGGCGCATCGCGTGGCCATTGCGGAAGACGTCCAGCCGGGTGGCCAGCCGCCGGATGTCCGGATGCACCGTCTCCAGTTCGCCGAGGATGGCCTCGGCCCAGGCTTCGCGCGGCGTCGCCAGCAGCAGCCGGCGGCCCTCGGCCGGAGCGACGTCGTGCAGCGCCCGGTAGCAGGTCAGCACGGTCCCCGGCAGATGCCGGCGCAGCAACTGGTGCGTCGCCGTCACGTAACCGAGGCCGGGACTGTCGTAGAGCACGTTGTCCCAGGCCGGCGGTGCGCCGTGACGTTCGCCCGGCAGAGCGGCAAGGTGCAGGTTGGCGACCAGCCACGGCGCGTAGTCGCCGGCCAGCGCCGCCTGCTTCAGGGCCGCCGGCAGTTCCGGCCAGACGCGCGGCAGCAGGAACAGCGGCGCCGCCCACAGCAGTGCCCGGGCTTCGATGCGCAGGCTGCGCTCGCCCTGCAGCACATCGACGGTGACGCCCGTCTTGCCGTCGGCGACACGCCAGGCCAGCGCCCCGGTCAGGATGCGTTCGCCGGCCCGGCGGGCCAGGCCGCGGGCCAGCCAGGCATTGCCCTCGGGCGCAGTGAGCACGGTATCGGCGCTGGCGTTGGCCGCCTCGCCGTCGCGGCAGGCGAAATAGTGCAGGCCGGCCCAGGCCGAAGTGTCCCCGGCGCTCATGCCGTAGTCGTCGCGGCAGGCGTAGTCGGCGAGCCAGTGCACGGTCGGTGCCGTGAAGCCGTGATCGGCCAGCCATTGGCCGAAGGAAAGCCGGTCGAGCGCCAGCCAGGCCGGATCGCGGCTGGACAGCTCCATCGGCAGCGCGAAAACCTTGCGCCCATCGCGGCCGCGAGCGCCTTTCAGCTCCTGCATGCGGGCCAGGAAAGCCTGCTGCTGCGCCCGCTCGCCGGGTTCGAGCCCGCGCTGCGGCAGCAGCCCGTCTTCCCACAGGCCATGGCGATAGATCCGTTCCTGCGGCGTCGCGCACAAATAGCGCTCGTCATAGTGCGGCCGCGCCACCCCGGGGTCGCCGTGCAGCACGCCCAGTTCGGCCAGCAGTTCGCGCACATGGCGGGCCTGCGGCCCCGGCAAGGGCAGATAGTGAGCGCCGAGCGGATAGGCGGTCAGCGGCGACTGGCCGGCGCGCGAATTGCCGCCTGGCTCGGCTTCCAGATCGAGCAGCAGGAAATCGTCGACACCGGTGCGGGCCAGCTGCCAGGCGGCCGACAGGCCGGCAATGCCGCCACCGACAATGACAACGCCGGTGCGGCGCGTCGCTTCGGGCGGCGGCAGGCGGCCGTCGCGCAGGCGGTGGGCGAGGCTCAGGTCGGGGCCGGACAGTTGGCCCGGCGGCAGCGGCGGCCGGCCCGAACCGCTACAACCGGCCAGCGCCGCGGCGGCGACGGTGCGGAGAAAATCGCGCCGGCTGCAGCTAGTCAAACTGGCGCAGCGACAGACTGACCGACAGCTGGGCGCCGAGCCAGCCGAGCAGCGCGCCGCCGGCACCGAGCACGGCGGTGCCGAGCGCGGCGGGCGCCTGCAGCGCGAACGCAGTTCCGTAGAGCGCCGCCAGTTCGCCGACCGGCCCGGCCAGCAGGTGCAGGCCGCCAAGGACCAGGGCGGCGGCGAGCAGGCCGCCGAGCGCCCCCTGCAGCGCGCCGTAGTAGTAGAACGGCCGGCGGATGAACGCATCGGTGGCGCCGATCATCCGCGCCACCTCGATTTCGGCCGCCTGGGCCATGACCTGCAGGCGGATGGTGTTGAAGGTCACCGCCACCAGGCCGGCGGCGAACAGCCCGGCGAGCAGGGCCAGGGCCAGCTTGCCGAGGCGCAGGAAGGCATCGAAGCGCTTGACCCAGGCCGAGTCAAGCTGCACATGGGCGACTTTCGGCCAGCCGGCCAGGGTCTTGCCGAGCGCCTCGAGCGCCGCCGGTTCGGTATCCTGCGGCTCGACGATGAAGGCATCGGGTAAGGGATTGCGCGGCAGGCTGGCGACGATCTCGGCCATCCCTTCGGTCTGCTGCAGGCGCTTCAAGGCGTCCTCGCGCGGCACGAAGCGCCAGCCGAGGCCGGCCGTCTGGCGCAGCCGGTTTTCGATCTCGCCGACTTCCTTGCGGCTGGCGCCGAGATCCATGAAGACGCTGATCTGCTTGACGCCGGATGCGCGGCTGCCGAGTTCGCGCAGATTGTCGAGCAGCACGTAGCCGAAGGCCGGCAGGGTCAGCGCGATGCCGATCACCAGGAGCGACAGCACGGTGCTCATCGGCGCACCGAACAGGCGGCGGAAGGCCGAGACCAAGGCGGCCCGGTGCTGGGTCAGCCAGGCGCTCACAGCAGCCTCCCGTGGTCGAGGCGCAGGACGTTCGGATGGCAGCGCTCGATCCAGCTCTGGTCGTGGGTGGCCACCACCACCGTGACGCCGACGCGGTGGAAGTCGGTGAACAGATCGACGATGGCGCTGGCCGAATCGACGTCGAGATTGGCGGTCGGCTCGTCGGCCAGCAGCACGGTCGGCCGGTTGACCACGGCGCGGGCGATGGCCAGGCGCTGCTGCTCGCCGCCGGACAGGGCGATCGGATTGGCTTTCTCGCGCGCCAGCAGGCCGACCTTGTCGAGCGCCGCCTGGGCCCGGCGCACCGCGTCGCGCGGCGACAGGCCGGCGATCTGCAGCGGCAGCAATACGTTGTCCAGCGCGCTGCGGTCGAACAGCAGCTTCTGGTCCTGGAAGACCATGCCGAAATGCCGGCGCACGTAGGGAATGGCACTGCGCCGCAGGGCCGACAGGTTCTGCCCGTTGACCACCAGGCTGCCGGCGGTCGGCCGCTCGATCGAGGCGATCAGCTTGACCAGCGTCGTCTTGCCGGCGCCGGAATGGCCGCTGATCAGCACCATCTGACCGGCCGAAATCTCGAAACTGACATCGCGCACGGCTTCGTAGCCGCCGGGATAGCGCTTGGTCAGGTTGCTGGCGACGATCATCTGGATAGCTGGCGGCTTACTCGAACAGCGCGTCGACGAAGTCCTTGGCCGAGAACGGGCGCAGGTCGTCGATCTGCTCGCCGACGCCGATGAAGCGGATCGGCTTCGGGCACTGCCGGGCGATCGCCGCGACGACGCCACCCTTGGCGGTGCCGTCGAGCTTGGTGACGACCAGGCCGGTGACGTTGATCGCCTTGTCGAAGGCCTTGACCTGGGCCAGCGCGTTCTGGCCGATGTTGGCGTCGAGCACCAGCAGCGTCTCATGCGGGCCGTCCGGCTCGACCTTCTGGATCACCCGGCGGACCTTGGCGATTTCTTCCATCAGGTGCAGCTGGGTCGGCAGCCGGCCGGCCGTATCGGCCAGCACGATGTCGATGCCGCGCGCCTTGGCGGCGGAAATGGCGTCGAAGATCACCGCCGCCGGGTCGCCCGATTCCTGGGCGATGACCGTGACGTTGTTGCGCTCGCCCCAGGTCTGCAGTTGCTCGCGGGCGGCGGCGCGGAAGGTGTCGCCGGCGGCCAGCAGCACGCTCTTGCCCTGGCCCTGGAAATACTTGGCGAGCTTGCCGATCGAGGTCGTCTTGCCGGCGCCATTGACGCCGGCAATCATGATCACGTACGGCTGCTGGCTGCCGACGTCGAGCGGCTGCTCAAGCGGTTGCAGGATCGCCAGCAGGGCTTCGGCCAGC
>DASUZG010000494.1:0-5390 GCA_036376995.1 Azonexus sp.
CCGGCCAAGGTGCTGATGATCGACCGCGGCCTCGATAAGGCCTACAACAAGGTCGCCGGCCGCGACGTCGATTACGCGACGCTGCGCGAACAGTTCATCGACGCTCAGGTGCCGTGCGAATGGATCGAGTCCTCCGATCCGTCCTACATCCTGTACACCTCCGGCACCACCGGCAAGCCCAAGGGCGTGCAGCGCGACACCGGCGGCTACGCCGTGGCGCTCGCTTCCTCGATGAAGCATATCTATTGCGGCGGCGCCGGCGAAACCTATTTCTCCACCTCCGACATCGGCTGGGTCGTCGGCCACTCCTACATCATCTACGGCCCGCTGATCGCCGGTATGGCCACGATCATGTACGAAGGCACGCCGCTGCGCCCGGATCCGGGCATCTGGTGGCAGATCGTCGAGAAGTACAAGGTCAACGTCATGTTCTCGGCGCCGACCGCCGCCCGCGTCCTGAAGAAGCAGGATCCGGCCTACATGCACAAGTACGATCTGTCGTCGCTGAAGCACATCTTCATGGCCGGTGAGCCGCTCGACCAGCCGACCCACGAGTGGTTCCAGAGCGAACTGAACAAGCCGGTGATCGACAACTACTGGCAGACCGAAACCGGCTGGCCGATGCTGGCCGCGCTGCACGGTGTCGAAAAGACCCCGATCAAGTTCGGCTCGCCGTCCTTCCCGGTCTATGGCTACAACCTCAAGATCTTCCGCGAGGACGGTTCCGAGTGCGGCGCCAACGAGAAGGGCATCGCCGCCGTCGTGCCGCCACTGCCGCCGGGTTGCCTGTCCACCGTCTGGGGTCAGGACGAGCGCTTCATCTCGACCTACTTCAGCCTGTTCAAGGAGCCGCTGGTGTACTCCTCGTTCGACTGGGCGATCAAGGATGAGGAAGGCTACTTCACCATCCTCGGTCGTACCGACGACGTCATCAACGTCGCCGGCCACCGTCTGGGCACCCGCGAGATCGAGGAAGCCATCCAGGCGCACAAGGCGATTGCCGAAGTCGCCGTGGTCGGTGTCGAGGACAAGCTGAAGGGCCAGATGCCGATGGCCTTCGCCGTGGTCAAGGATGCGTCCGTGATCGCCACGCCGGAAGCCGTCGCCGCCCTGGAGAAGGAAGTCATGGGCACCGTCGATGGCATCCTCGGCGCCATCGCCCGTCCGGCCCGCGTGCATTTCGTCATCGGCCTGCCCAAGACGCGTTCCGGCAAGATGCTGCGCCGCTCGCTGCAGGCTCTGGCTGAAGGCCGCGACCCGGGCGACCTGACCACCATCGAGGATCCGTCCACGCTGGAAAACATCAAGAAGCTGCTGGCCGGCTAAGTTTTCCGCCAGCCTGATCCGAAGCCCCGCCGGCGCGAGCCGGCGGGGCTTTTCCGTTGACCCGCCGGAATGTGCTGCGAAGGCGGGTGGTAGAATGGCCGCCAATTCCCCAACCGCTCGTTCCTGCTGATGATTTACGAAACCGTGGCCGCCGTCGATCTCGGGTCCAACAGCTTCCGCCTGCAGGTGGGGCGGGTGGTCGACGACCAGATCTATGTGCTCGATTCGCTGAAGGAGCCGGTGCGCCTGGCCTCCGGCCTGACCGCCGACAAGCGTCTCGACCCGGCGGCCCAGGCCCGGGCGCTGAACGCCCTGCGCCTGTTCGGCGAGCGGCTCGGCGGCCTCGACAAGGGCGCGGTGCGGGCGGTGGCCACCAATACCCTGCGCGTCGCCAAGAATGCCGGCGAATTCCTGCCGCTGGCCGAAGAGGCGCTCGGCTTTCCGATCGAAGTCATCGCCGGCCGCGAGGAAGCGCGCCTGATCTACATCGGCGCCTCGCACTCGCTGCCGCTGGCCAACCACCGGCGGCTGGTGGTCGATATCGGCGGCGGCTCGACCGAGTTCATCGTCGGCAAGCAGCACGATCCGCAGCTGATGGAGTCGCTGTACATGGGCTGCGTCAGCTACACGCTGCGCTTCTTCCCCGACCGCCGGATCGACCGCAAGCGCCTGCGCGAGGCGCAGGTGGCGGCGGCCAAGGAAATCGAGCTGATCGCCCACGACTACCAGCGCCTGGGCTGGAAGGAAGCCGTCGGCTCCTCCGGCACGGCCCGCGCCATTGCCGACATCCTCGAACTGAACGGCTTGAATCCGGGCGGCGAGAGCGGCATCACCCGCGCCGGCCTGGACCGCCTGTGCGCCCTGCTGGTCAAGGCCGGCTCGGCCGAGGCGCTCGACCTGCCGGGCGTCAAGGGCGACCGCCTGCCGGTGCTGCCGGGCGGCATCGCGATCATGTCGGCGGTGTTCGAGGAACTTGACCTCGAGCGCATGACCTACGCCGACGGCGCCCTGCGCCTCGGCGTGCTGTACGACCTGCTCGGCCGCTTCCACCACCACGACATGCGCGACTCGACGGTGGCCCAGTTCCGCCGCCGCTACCAGGTCGAAGGCGACCAGGTCGAGCGCGTCGAGGCGACCGCCTTGTCGGCACTCAACCAGCTGAGCGACGGGGCGCCGGGCGAAACGGACCTGCTGTTCCTGTCCTGGGCCTCGCGCCTGCACGAAATCGGCATTTCCATCGCCCACAACGCCTATCACAAGCACGGCGCCTACATCCTGACCTATGCCGACATGCCCGGTTTCTCGAAAAAGGACCAGGCGCGGCTGGCCATGCTGGTACTCGGCCACCGCGGCAAGCTGGAGAAGCTGGGGGCGATTCCGGCCGGCGACAGCATCTGGCGGCTGATCTTCTGTCTGCGCCTGGCCGTGCTGCTGCACCGCACGCGCGACGACCGGGCCTTGCCGGCATGGACGGTCAAGCCGTGCGGCAACGGTTTCCAGCTCGACCTGCCGGGCGACTGGCTGGCCGAGAATCCGTGGACGGCCGCGGCGCTCGGCGAGGAAACCACCATCTGGCGCCAGATCGGCCGCGATTGCGTGGTCAAGTCGAAGAACCCGAGGAAAGCTGCGTGATCGACGCGCCCCGATTGCAGGTCGAGTCGGGGAAGGCGGTTCTGTCCGGCCATTGGACGCTGGCCGCGATGCTGCCGGAACTGGAGGACCTGCGCCGGCAACTGGCCGCGGCCGAAGCGGCCAGTAGTTGGGATCTGTCGGGCCTGGAGCGTCTCGACAGCGCCGCGGCGGTGCTGTTGTGGCGGGCCTGGCATAACGCCTGGCCAGCTGATCTGGCCGTGGCGCCGCTGCACCGCCAGGTGCTGGAGCGCGTCGCGGCGCTGCCGCCGGCGATGCCGGCTACGCCGCCGCCGCCTTTCAATCCGGTCACGGCGCTTGGCGCGCTGCTGCTGCAGGCGCTGGCCAACGTGCGCGGCATGGTCGTGCTGGTCGGCCAGCTGCTGCTCGATCTGGCCCACCTGCTGCGCCATCCGCGCGACCTGCCGTGGCGCGAACTGTCGGCCAATATCTACAAGGCGGGGGCGCAGGCCCTGCCGGTGACGGCGCTGGTCGGCTTCCTGATCGGCGTCACCATCAGCTACCTGTCGGCGCTGCAGTTGCGCAGCTTCGGCGCCGACATCTTCATCGTCAACATCCTCGGCATCTCGATCATCCGCGAACTGGGGCCGGTGCTGGTGGCGGTGCTGGTCGCCGGCCGCTCCGGCTCGGCGATGACGGCGCAGATCGGGGTGATGCGCGTGACCGAGGAAATCGACGCGCTGTCGACCATGGGCGTCTCGCGCAGCCAGCGCGTGGTGCTGCCGAAGATCATCGGCCTGACCGTGGCGATGCCGCTGATCGTATTGTGGACCTCGGCCGTCGCGCTGTTCGGCGGGATGCTGGCGGCGATGCTGCAACTCGACCTGTCGCTGTTCTATTTCGTCGATAACCTGCCGCGCGCGGTACCGGTGGCCAATCTGTACATCGGGCTCGGCAAGGGCCTCGTCTTCGGCTTCGTGATCGCGCTGGTGGCCTGCCATTTCGGCCTGCGCGTCAAGCCGGACACGGAAAGCCTGTCGGCCAACACCACCCGCGCCGTGGTCACCGCGATCACCGCGGTGATCCTGGTCGATGCGCTGTTCGCCATCTTCACCCGGCGCATCGGAGTGCCGGCGCTGTGAGCCAGGCGCCGGTCATCGAGTTGCGCGGCATCGGCACGCGCTTCGGCAGCCAGGTCATCCACCGCGACATCGATCTGCGCGTCGACAGCGGGCAGATCCTCGCCCTGGTCGGCGGCTCGGGCAGCGGCAAGACCACGCTGCTGCGCGAAATGCTCGGCCTGCTGCGGCCGTCGGCCGGCAGCGTGCGCCTGTTCGACGTCGACCTGGCCAATCCCGACGGCCAGTTGCAGCGGGCGGTGCGCCGCCGGCTCGGCATGCTGTTCCAGCACGGGGCGCTGTACTCGGCGCTGTCGGTGTTCGAGAACATCGCCTTTCCGCTGCGCGAACTGCGCTGCCTCGACGAGGACTGGATCCGCCGGCTGGTGCATCTGAAGCTCGACATGGTCGAACTGGCGCCCGGCCACGGCCGGCTGATGCCGGCCGAACTGTCCGGCGGCATGATCAAGCGCGTGGCCCTGGCCCGCGCCCTGGCCCTGGAGCCGGAACTGCTGCTGCTCGACGAGCCGACCGCCGGACTCGATCCCGACCGCAGCCAGAATTTCGTCGATCTCGTCGGCACGCTGCAGCGGACGCTCGGCCTGACCGTGGTGATGGTCACCCACGACCTCGACACGCTGGACAGCCTGGCCAGCCATATCGCGGTGCTCGCCGAGCAGCGGCTGATCGCCTGCGGCCCGGAAGCAGAGGTGAAGCGACTGGCGCATCCCTTCATCGCCAGTTTTTTTGGCCGCGACCGGCGGAAGCTGCTTTAATTGCCGCTCATGGAGAACAAATCGCACGCCCTTGCCGCCGGACTCTTCGCCATCCTGTTGCTGCTGGCCGGGCTGTTTGCGGTCTATTGGCTGGGCGGCATCAACGACAGCACCGACGACTACATCGTCGTCACCCGGCAGAACATCGGCGGCCTGAATCCGCAGGCCCAGGTGCGCTATCGCGGCATCCGCGTCGGCAAGGTCAGCGACATCCGGCTCGACCCGGAAGACCCGGCCAATATCCTGATCACCATTTCGATCAGCCGCGATGTGCCGCTGACCCGCGGCACCGTGGCCCGGCTCAATTACCAGGGCCTGACTGGCCTCGCTCACATCCTGCTGCTGGAGGGCGGGCGCAGTACCGAGCCGCTGGTGCCGGACAACGACAACCCGCCGCGCATCGCGATGACCCCCTCGCTGCTCGACGAGCTGGGCGAAAACGGCACGGCGACGCTGCGCGAGGCCCGGCAGGTGCTGGCCAGCCTCGGTGCGGTGCTGAACACCGAGAACCGGGCGCATCTGGCGACGACGCTGGCCAATCTGGAGTCGGCCTCGGCGAGCATGAAGCCGGCGCTGGACA
>DASUZG010000495.1:0-2772 GCA_036376995.1 Azonexus sp.
CGACGCCTTCGTCGCCTGGCGCGCCGAGCGCAGCGGCGAGGGCGCCCTGGCGCGCACGCAGGAAGTGCTGAAAACGGTCCGCAACCAGGCCTGCGCCTGCCTGCCCCGCCTCGGCGCCGACGGCGCGGCGCCGGCGCCGCAATTGGATCCGGAGGCCTGGCTCGCCTACTGGCAGGGCAATGCCGGCCAGCGGCCGCTGCCGCAGCGGCCGGCGACGGTGTCGGCCGCCTATCGCCGCCGCCTGGCCGAGGCCGAACGGGCCGCCGCCGCGCTCGCCGCCGGCACGCCCTATCCGCTCGCCGCCACCGGCGGCCACGGCTGGGGCGTCGGCCAGGCGCTGACGGCGCGTGGCGTGCTGACGCATGCCGTGCATGTGGATGAAGGGCGGATCGTCAATTACCGGGTGTGGGCGCCGACCGATGCGCTGTTCGTCGATGCCCAGGCGCTGGCGCAACTGCTCGACGGGCACCGGCACGCCTCGGCCGAGGCGGCGCGGCAGGCGTTGAACCTGGCCGTGCTGGCGCTCGACCCCTGCCTGCCCTATACGCTGGAGCTGGAAGATGCATGAAATGTCGCTCGCCGAGGGCGTGCTGCAACTGGTCGAGGAGACCGCACGGCGCGAACGGGCGCAACGGGTCAAGCTGGTGGTGCTGGAGATCGGCCGGCTGTCGTCGGTCGAGCCGGAAGCCCTGCGCTTCTGCTTCGAGGCGGTGACGCACGGCGGCCTGGCCGCCGGCGCGGCGCTGGAAATCGTCGAGGTGGCGGGCAGCGGCTGGTGCATGCCCTGCGCGGCGACGGTGCCGCTGGCGGAAAGTTTCGGTGCCTGTCCGCAGTGCGGCAGTTACCAGGTGCAGCCGACCGGCGGCACCGAGATGCGGGTCAAGGAAATAGAAATCGAGTAGCGAGGGAGAACAGGATGTGTACGGTTTGCGGTTGTGCTGCAGGAGAAACGAAGATCGAGGGTGGAGAGCACGGCAATTCGCATGCGCACACCCATGTCCACGAGGACGGCACGGTGCATACGCACAGCCATGGCCACGACCATGAGCATGCGCACAGCCACGCGGACGCGCTGCCGGCCGGCGCCCATGCCCACAGCCATGCGCATGCCGACGGCAGCGTGCATGTCCATGAGCATGTCCATCACGGCGACCATGCGCACGGCCACGAACCGCAGCACCATCACCACGCCCACGCCATCGGCGGCGACCTCGACTACGGCAGCGGCCCGGCCCGCGCCCACGCGCCGGGCATGAGCCAGGCGCGCATGGTGCAGATCGAGCAGGACATCCTGAGCAAGAACAACGGCTACGCCGCGAAGAACCGCGCTTGGTTCGACGAGCGCGGCATCTTCGCGCTGAACCTGGTGTCCAGCCCCGGTTCCGGCAAGACCACGCTGCTCTGCCGGAGCATCGAGCTGCTGAAGGACCAGGTCGCCATCGCCGTCGTCGAGGGCGACCAGCAGACGGCCAACGACGCCGAGCGCATCCGCGCCACCGGCGTGCCGGCGGTGCAGATCAACACCGGCAAGGGCTGCCACCTCGACGGCCACATGGTCGGCCATGCCATCGAGCGCCTGGCCCCGGCCGACGAATCGCTGTTCCTGATCGAGAACGTCGGCAACCTCGTCTGCCCGGCCGCCTTCGACCTCGGCGAGCACCACAAGGTGGCGATCCTGTCGGTCACCGAAGGCGAGGACAAGCCGCTCAAGTATCCGGACATGTTCCGCGCCGCCGACGTGATGCTGTTGAACAAGTGCGACCTGCTGCCCTACCTGGAATTCGACGCCGACCTCGCCGAAGCCAACGCCCGCCGGGTCAACCCGGACCTGACCGTGTTCCGCGTCTCGGCGACCAGCGGCGAAGGCCTGAGCGCCTGGCTCGACTGGATCGCCGCCGGACTGGAAGCCCAGCGCGGCAAGCGCGCCGAGACGGTGGACGCGCTGAAGGCGCGCATCGTCGAACTGGAGCGCCAGCTGGCCGGCCAGTGAACGGCCGCCGCCTGCGCATCCGCGGCCTGGTCCAGGGCGTCGGTTTCCGTCCCTACGTTTGGCGCCTGGCCAACGAGCTGGGTCTCGACGGCTGGGTGCGCAACGACGGGGATGGCGTCAGCCTGGCCATCGCCGGCGCGCGCCTGGACGAATTCCTCGCCCGCCTGCCGCGCGAGGCGCCGCCGCTGGCGCGCATCGACGCCATCGTCGAGGCCGCGGCCGAGCCGGTGAGTGGGCGCGGCTTCGCCATCCTGGCCAGCCGCGCCGGCGCGATCGGCAGCGCCATCGGTCCCGATGCCGCCCTCTGCCCCGCCTGCGTGGCCGACCTGTGCGACCCGGCCGGCCGCCGCTGGCGCTACCCCTTCACCACCTGTACCCATTGCGGCCCGCGCTACACAGTCAGCCGCGGCCTGCCCTACGACCGGGCGCGCACCAGTCTCGCCGTCTTCCCGCTGTGCCCGCCGTGCGCCGGCGAATACGCCGATCCGGCCGACCGCCGTTTCCACGCCGAGACCACCTGCTGCCCGGCCTGCGGCCCGCAGCTGCGCCTGCTCGACGCGGCCGGCCAGGCGCTGGCCGGTGATCCGCTGGCGGCGACGCTAGCCTTGTTGCAAGCCGGCGGCATCGTGGCCATCAAGGGGCTGGGCGGCTTCCATCTCGCCTGCGACGCCCGCAACGCGGCGGCGGTGGCCGAACTGCGCGAACGCAAGCAGCGCGAGGCCAAGCCGTTCGCGGTGATGGGCCTGAACCCGGCCTCGCTGGCGGCGCACGTCGGCATCGAC
>DASUZG010000496.1:0-2786 GCA_036376995.1 Azonexus sp.
GATGTCGTTTGCCGGGCCATGCACAGCCGGAGCGCACTCCGGCTGGCCCGGCGGCCCGCTTACTTGATGAAGCTGAGCTGCTTGCTGATGCGCTCGAGCACCGGCTTCTTCTTTTCGTTGAAGCCGGCCTTGTTCTGCGAAATCAGGTTGTTGCCGTGGGTGTCGATGGAGATGATCAGCGGGCCGAATTCCTTGACGCGGTTGATCCACAAGGTTTCCGGCATGCCCAGGTCCTGCCATTCGGCGCCTTCGATCTCCTCGACCTGGGTCGCCGCCAGCACCGCGCAGCCACCCGGGAAGATGGCATGCACCGCCGGGCCTTCCTGGCAGCCGGCGGCCGTCTCCGGCCCCATGCCGCCCTTGCCGACGATCAGCTTGACGCCGGTCTGCTTGATGAACTCGCGCTCGAATTTCTCCATGCGCATGCTGGTGGTCGGGCCGATGGAAACCATCTCGAAATTGCCGTCGTCCTTCTTGCGGACGATGGGGCCGGCGTGGAAGATGGCGCCGCCGTCGAGATCGACCGGCAGTTCGCGGCCCTGCTCGATCAGGCGGCGGTGCGCCACATCGCGGCAGGTGACCAGGCGGCCGGTGAGATACACCACGTCGCCGACCTTCAGATCGGCCAGGTCTTCGTCCTTGATCGGGGTCGTCAGAATCTTTTTCACAGCACCACTCCTTCGTGGGAAAGGATTTCGTAAGAGAGGTCGGCGTTGATCCGGATCTTGCCGCGGCGATGCGCCCAGCAGCCGGTGTTCACCGCGACGCCGATGGTCGAGGGATGGCGGGCGGACGATTCGATATTGACGCCCATCACGCTGTTGTTGCCGGTCAGGCCCTGCGGGCCGATGCCGATTTCGTTGAGGCCCTGTTCGAGCAGCTCTTCCATCAGCGCGGCGCGCGGGTTGGCGCTCTTCGAATCGACCGGCCGCATGATCGCCAGCTTCGACAGCCGGGCGGCGGTTTCGACCGAGGTCGAGACGCCGACGCCGACCAGCAGCGGCGGGCAGGCATTGACGCCGCGCTCGGTGATGACGTCCATCACGAACTCGGCAACGCCCTCGTAGCCCTGCCCCGGCATCAGCACCTTGGCGGCGCCCGGCAGCGTGCAGCCGCCGCCGGCCATATACACGTCGATCACGCAGCTGTCCTTTTCCGGCACGATGCGCCAGTCGAGCCAGGGGATGTTGGTGCCGGTGTTGGTGCCGGTGTTCTTCTCGTCGAACGTCTCGACCGCGTTGTGGCGCAAGGGACCGATGCGGGTGGCTTCGGCCGTCGCTTCCTGGAGGATTTCCTCCAGCTCGCCGAGCAGCGGGAAATTGGCGCCCGCCTCGACGAAGTACTGGATGACGCCGGTGTCCTGGCAGCTCGGGCGGTCGAGCTTGTCGGCCGCTTCCTGGTTGCCATGCATCGAGTCGTAGATCGACTTGGCCAGCGGGTTGGTTTCCAGCGTGCGCAGGTCGGCCAGCTTGGCCTTGACGTCCTTGGGCAGACGCTTGCCGATGTAGGCCGTGAATTTGGCCATGGTGTCCGTCAGCGACTGGACGGCGAATTCCTTGTCCATGTTGTGCTCCTTGATGAGTCTGTTGGGATTGGGGAGGGTTCAGTGCGCCGCCGCCTCGGCGGTCACCAGGGCCGGCTTCTGCGACCGGGCCAGCACCAGGGTCAGCACCGCGGACAGCACGAGCAGCCCGGCGACGAAGTAGAGGCCGCCAGCGAAACTGCCGGTCTGGTCCTTGACCCAGCCGATCATCGCCGGGCCGGCGAAGCCGCCCAGGTTGCCGATCGAGTTGATGGTGGCGATGCCGGTGGCGGCCGCGGCGCCGGACAGGAACATGGTCGGCATACTCCACAGCGGCGGCTTGGCACAGCTGATGCCGATGTTGACGATGGTCAGCGCGGCGATCAGGCCGACCACGCTGTTGGCTCCAGCGGCAATCACCAGGCCGGTGGCAGCGGCCACACAGGCCAGCACGACGTGCCAGGTGCGCTCGCCGGTGCGGTCGGAATGACGCGACCAGAGCACCATGGCAACGACCGAGACGATGGGCGGAATGGCGTTCAGGAAACCGACGGTCATCGACGAGACGCCCAGCTGCTTGATGATCTGCGGCGCCCAGATGCCCAGCGTGTACAGCCCGGCCGAGGTGCCGAAGTAGATCAGCGCCAGGGCCAGCACCCGCGGGTTGGCCAGGCCGCTGAAGATGCCGTGCTTGGCGCTGCCGGCCTTGCTGGCGTTTTCCTCGGCCATGGCCTTGACCAGCCAGGCTCGCTCGTCATCCTTGAGCCACTTGGCCTGCTCCGGCCTGTCGGTCATGTAGAAGAAGACGACGACGCCGAGGATCAGGGCGGGCACGGCTTCGAGGATGAACATCCACTGCCAGCCGTGCATGCCCATGACGCCGTTCATCTCCAGCAACGCGGCCGAGATCGGCGAGCCAAGCGCGGTCGAGATCGGTGCCGCGGCCATGAAGAAGGCGGTGACGCCGGCGCGGTGGCGGGCCGGGAACCAGTAGCTGAGATAGAGGATGATGCCGGGGAAGAAGCCCGCCTCGGCGGCGCCGAGCAGGAAGCGCATCACGTAGAAGCTGGTCGGCCCTTCGACGAAGGCCATGGCCCCGGAAATGAGACCCCAGGTGACCATCACCCGGGCGATCCAGATGCGCGCGCCGACCTTGTGCAGCACGATGTTCGACGGCACCTCGAACAGGAAATAGCCCCAGAAGAAAATGCCGGCCCCGAAACCGAGGATGGAGGCGGTGAAGCCCAGGTCTTCCTTCATGGTC
>DASUZG010000497.1:0-5494 GCA_036376995.1 Azonexus sp.
CTCCCAGTGGGCGCGGCCGGTGGTATCGGTGAAGGCGGCCGGCACCAGGATCAGGTCGACCGGCCCGAGGGCGCGGTACAGCTCGGGAAAGCGCAGGTCGTAGCAGATCGACAGGGCGATGCGGCCAAACGGCGTGTCGAAGGCAGTCGGCCGGTCGCCGGCCTCGATGAAGGCGGCCTCGTCGTAATGCTCGTCGCCCTTGGTGAAGCCGAACAGGTGCACCTTGTCGTAGCGCTGGACGCAGGCGCCCTGCGGGTCGTAGACCAGCGTCGCGTTGCGCATCTTGTCCGGGGTCGTGGCGGCCAGCGGCAGCGAGCCGGCGACGAGCCAGATGCCGTGGCGGGCGGCGGTTTCGGCCAGCCAGTCCTGCACCGGACCGCGGCCGAACTCCTCGCGGGCGCGGACGCGGTCGGCATCGACGGCGCCGATGATCGGGAAATACTCGGGCAGCACGGCCAGCTGGGCGCCCTGGTCGACGGCCTCAGCGACCAGCCGGGCGGCGGCCTGCAGGTTGTCGCCGACGCGCGGTCCGGAAACCATCTGCAGGGCGGCGATGCGGCAATTCTGCTTGTTCACTGGGCGGTTCCTTGTGCGGGTTCGGACCGGGGCTCCTCGCTCTGCCCGGCCTTGTCGACCTGCGGGTCGCTCCAGGTCCCGGTCACATGATAGCGGTAGCTGAACAGGCGGTTCAGCGGCTTCTGCAATACCGTATTGGCCACCAGCGCCGCCGCGCCGGCCACCGGATTGACCAGCGCCGCCGCGCCGACGGCCGCGATGCCGGTCAGCTCCGGGCGGACGACGACGCGCAGGTCCTGCGTCTCGTGGCGCAGGTCGGTCTCGCCGACCATCTCGATCTGCGCCGCCGGGCCGTAGATGCGCAGCGGTTCGACGGTGCGCATGATGCCCTGATCCACCGCCAGCCGGCTCTCGATGCTGTCGAAGGCCAGGCCGTCGCTGAAAATGTCGCGGAAATCGAGGTTCAACCGGCGCGGCAGCGATTGCAGCGAAATCAGGCCGAGCAGCTTGCCGACTCCCGGCTCCAGCTTGTTGAACTGGCCCTTCTCGGCGCTGACCGTCATCTGGCCGCTCAGCGACGGATAGTGGATGCCGGTCAGCGGCCCGTTCCACTGCAGCTTGCCGGCCAGCGTCGCAGTGCCGCGGCGGACCGCATCGTCGTAGCCGAGGCGGTCGAGCAGGCGGCCGACATCGCGCGCTTCGAGCTCGAACTCCAATTGCGTCTGGTGGCGGCCGGTGTTGTTCCAGACCGCCTTGCCATTCAGCGTGCCATCCGGGTTGTGCAGGTTGAGCCGGTCCAGGCGCCAGGCGCCGAGGGTGTTGTGCGCCTTCAGTTCGAGCCGGCCGAGAGCCTTGTCGCCGAGACGGAAGTCGTCCACCACCAGGCTCATGCCGGGCAGCGCGTCGATCAGCTGATTGCGCTCGGCACCCTCGCCGGCCCCGCCGTCGGCAGCCGCCGGGCGGACGTACAGGCGGCGGAAGCGGCCTTCGACCGTGCCTTCGCCGGCGCTGCGCCAGAGCACGTCGCCGCTCGCTTCGGCGGTCTCGAGGCCGATCCGCCAGCCGCCTTCGGCCGGGCGCAGATTGACGTTGACCTGGTTGTAGTCGCGCCCCATCAGGTGCAGTTGCGCGGTACTCAGGCTGACCAGCGCGAGGTCCGGGCCGCCGCTCTCGGCGGGGCTGCCGTTGCTGCCCTGCGGCAGGAAGTGGCGCCAGGCGTCGGCATCGAGGCGCGGGGCGGCGATGCGGATCGCCAGGCCCTTGTCCGGCAGCCGGGCTTCGGCCTCGCCCAGCGCCAGCACGCCGCGCTCCCAGGACCCGGTTGCGCTGCGGATGATGGTGCCGCGCCCGACCGTGCCGAGCGTGACGCGGTACTGCTCGCGCCCGCCGTCGAGCCCGGTGCGCTCGACGCGCAGCGGCAGGCGGGCCGTGGCGACCTTGTTCAGCGGCTCCGGCAGCGGCGAGCTGATGCCGACCAGATCGGAAGTGACGAGCACCGTGGCCTCGCGCTTGCGGATGCCGATCTCGGCCCGCCACGGGCTGTTGCCGCTCAACTGGTCGATCAGCGGCCAGCCGAAATGCCGGCCCACCTCGGCGATGGCAGCGGTGCCGCCGGCCTGCACGGCGACCTTGTCGCCGACATTGCGGACCTGCACCTTGAGCGGCCCGCCGAACACGCGGCCGGTGATGTCCGGAGCGACGACGCTCGACTCGGTCAGCGTCAGCAGGCCGTTGACCTGGGTCAGCGGCGGCAGGCCGGCGAACAGTTCCAGCTCGTTGTTCTGGAAGCGATAGCGGCCGCGCACGCGGGTGTTGTGGATCTCGCGCAGCGGCAGATCGAGTTCGAGGTCGAGGCGGCCGTCGCCGCGGGCCTTCATGCCGTCGGTGAAGCGATCGATGCTGTCGGCCACCGGGCTGGTCTCGATGAAGCGCAGGAAATCGGCGGTCGGACCGGCGGCGACGCCGCGCACCAGCAGCATCTCCTCGAACGATTCGAAATCGGGAATCTCGGCGGTCACGCCGGACAGCCGGGCGCCGAGGATGCGGCCGTCGCGGGCCGCGATCTTCATGCCGACGCCGAAGCTCATGTCGGCGTCGATGCCGTCGATCACCGGCCAGCCGTCGGCATAGTCGAGGCGGACATCGGCCGCCTTGGCGGTGACCAGGAACTGGCCGCCCTTGCCGTCGCGGAAGGGAAAATCGGCCAGATTACCCTTGAGCACCAGCTTGCCGTCGTAGCCGCGGCCGCTGACGATGCCGCGGCGCAGCCAGGCCCGGGTCTCGGCATTGACGGCGTGCGGCATGTAGCGCCAGACGGCGCGGCCGTCGGCGCGCTCGACGCTGGCCTCGAGATCGATCTCGCCCGGCCCGTCGCCGTTGAGGCGGTAGAGGCCGTGCGCCCCGCCGGCGGCGTTGGGGCCGGCGAAATCGAAGCGCAGCAGGCGGACTTCGGTTCCCTTGGCGTCGATGCGCCAGCGCGCATTGGCCTTCAGCGTGTCGAGCGCGATCTCCGGCTCGGGGAAGACCGCCGGCAGCGACAGGCTCGTGCGCTCGCTGTCGAGAATCAAGTCGCCGCCCTTCTCGCTCAGCTCGATGCGCCCACCGAGACCGCTGCCGCCCGGAAAATAGCCGCCGGGCAGCATGCCGAGGCCGGCGAAGGCGGCTTTCAGCGAATAGCGGCTCAACTGCTCGCCGTCGCTGGCCCAGCTGGCCCGCAGTTCGGAAACCTGCCCCTGCGGCTGGTGCCTGTGCAGCAGCTCGCGGCTGCGCGGATCGAGCGGCAGGTGCGCAGCCAGCGCCCCGAGGGCGCCCAGGTCGAGGAAGCTGGCACTGGCATTGCCGTTGATCAGGCGGCTGTCCGGTTCCTGGCGCCATTCGACGAGAAAATCGGTCGGCGCGATGCGCAGCCCCTGGCGCGTCAGCAGTTCGATCTTGCGCCCGCGCAGGGACCATTCGCCAACCTTGTAATGTCCTTCCAGGCGGCCGCGCAGGTTGGCCAGGTCGAGCTCGGGCAGTTCGCGGCCGAGGCGCAGGCGCAGTTCCTCCAGCGCCAGGTCGGCGGTCAGGCGGCCGCCGCCATCGGCGAGATCGCCCCAGACGCGCAGGGCGCCGCGGCCCTGCGGCAGATCGACGGGGTAGTCGAGCCACGGCCGCCAGCCGGCCAGGTCGGCATAGTCGAGCTGGACGAAGACCTTGGCGGCCAGCGTCTCCAGCGCCTCGCCGAAATCGCCGGTGATGTCGCCGCGGATGTCGAGCCGGTCGGCCAGGGCCGCCGGCGGCAGGGCCGAGAGGCCGAAGCGGTGGTGCCGGCCGCGGTTGTCGAGGCCGAACTGCAAGTCCTCCAGGAGCAGCGGCGGAGCACCGCGCAGGCGGTCTTCCCAGACGATGGTGGCGTCGCGGATGCGGATGCGTCGTTGTTCGAGCACCCAGCGGGCGGCGGCCGGATCGCTGTCGCCCTCGGCGGCGATGCCGGCGACCGTGATCCGGCCGCTGGTTTCGCGGCGCACGTGCAGCACCGGCCCGTCGAAGGCGAGCAGGGCCAGCACCGGCCGCCGGCTCCACAGCGAATGCCAGGAAAACACGCTTTCGACGCGGGCCAGCGTGAAGGTCGGCTCGCCGGCGGCATCGAGCAGGCGCACGTCGTCCAGCACCAGATCCGGATTGAAGCCGTGCCAACGCGCCTCGAGCTTGCCGATGGTTACCGTCTGGCCGGCGATACGGGTCGCCGCCTGCTCGATATCGGCCTTGTAGTCGCCGATCTGCGGCAGGATGGCGTAGCGCAGCAGCAGCACCAGCAGGACCAGCAGCAGCCACGCCGCGAAGGCGCCCCAGCCCAGCAGGCGCAGCCCGAGCCGCACCGCCGGCCGGGCCAGCAGCGGCCACAGCCAGTGCAGGCGGCGGTAGAGGATGAGGCGAAGCGCCGAGGGCCGGACGTCCCGATGCCGGGTGGATGACTCAGTCACGGCGGCAAGCGCTTTGCCAGAAGGCTCGATAGGTCACTACAATCGAAAGTCGGCAAAATCAGAATTCTATCCTTTTCGGCCTTCCGGCCGGGCGAGCATCAATGACCTCCCTTCCCGATCCCCGCTGGCAACGCGCGCTCGACCACAGCCGCTATCTGAGCAACCTGCTGCAGGCGCGGCCGGCGCTGGTTCCCGAACTGGCCGCCAGCTGGCTGCAGCCGCTGACCGAAGACCAGCTGCTGGCTCCGCTGCGGACCGCCTTCACCGACGACGAGACGGTGAAATCGGCGCTGCGCCGGCTGCGCCAGCGGGCCATGGCGCACATCGCGCTGCGCGACCTGACCGGCCTGGCGCCACTTGCGGAAGTGGTCGAGAGCATGACGCTGCTTGCCGACGTCACCACCAATTTCGCCCTCGACCATTACCACCGCCAGCTCACCGCCACCTACGGCGAGCCGCTCGACCGCGCCGGCCGACCGCAGCGCCTGCTGATCATCGGCATGGGCAAGCTTGGCGGCCGCGAGCTGAACGTTTCCTCCGACGTCGACTACATCTTCGTCTATCCCGAGGAAGGCGAGACGGCCGGGCCGAAGTCGATCGACAACTACGATTTCTTCACCCGCCTGGGCAAGCGCGTGATCCAGGCGCTCGGCGACCTGACCGCCGACGGCCAGGTGTTCCGCGTCGACATGCGGCTGCGCCCGAACGGCGATTCCGGCCCCTTGGTCTGCTCGCTCGATGCGCTGGAGAACTACTTCATCGCCCAGGGCCGCGAATGGGAGCGCTACGCCTGGATCAAGGCGCGCGTGATGAACGCCGGCGCCAATGCCGACGGCCAGGCGATCGGCGAGTGGATGGAAGCGCTGCGCAAGATTTCCCGCCCCTTCGTGTTCCGCAAGTACCTCGATTTCGGCGCCATCAACGCGATGCGCGACCTGCACGCGCAGATCCGCCGCGAAGTGGCGCGCAAGGACATGGCCGACCACGTCAAGCTTGGTCCCGGCGGCATCCGCGAA
>DASUZG010000498.1:0-3096 GCA_036376995.1 Azonexus sp.
ATCAGCATCACCACGACCGCGAAGAACGACGCCGAATGCAAGGCGCTGCTCGCCGCGTTCAAGTTTCCGTTCAAGAATTGAGGCAATCATGGCAAAACTTGCTCTGATCAACCGTGAAGAGAAGCGTCGCAAGATGGTCGCTCAGTACGCCAAGAAGCGTGCTGCCCTGGATACGATCATCAACGACGAAAGCCTCTCCGACCAGGAGCGTTACGACGCCCGTCTGAAGCTGCAGGCCCTGCCGCGCAACTCCAGCCCCTCGCGTCTGCGCAACCGTTGCCAGCTGACCGGTCGTCCGCGTGGTGTTTTCCGTAAATTCGGTCTGTGCCGGAACAAGATTCGCGAACTTGCCTTCAATGGCGAGATCCCGGGTGTTGTTAAGGCCAGCTGGTAAGAGGAGGTACAGCAATGGCTATGAGCGATCCGATCGCGGACATGCTGACCCGCATCCGCAATGCCCAGCTCGCCGAAAAGGCGTCTGTCTCCATGCCGTCGTCCAAGCTGAAGGTGGCCATCGCCGCCGTGCTGAAGGACGAGGGTTACGTCGAAGATTTCGCAGTCCGTGATGGCGAAGGCAAGCCGACGCTCGACATCGCGCTCAAGTACTACGCCGGTCGTCCGGTTATTGAGCGCATCGAACGCGTGTCCAAGCCTGGTCTGCGCATCTACAAGGGCTGTGACGACATTCCTCGCGTCATGAACGGTCTGGGCGTCGCCATCGTGTCGACCCCGAAGGGCGTCATGACTGATCGCAAGGCTCGCGCCAGCAAGGTCGGCGGCGAAGTCCTCTGCATCGTGGCGTAAGGAGGGTATTCATGTCTCGTATTGGTAAGAATCCGATTGTCCTGCCGGCCGGTGTCGAAGTCACCGTCGGTGAGCAGATCGTCGTCAAGGGCCCGCTGGGCCTTCTGAAGACCGCTGCTCATCCGTCCGTCAAGGTCGCCGTCGAAGGCCAGAACGTCCAGGTGTCCAAGGTTGACGGTGCGGTGAATGCCGGCGCCATGTGGGGCACCATGCGTGCCAACCTGAACAACATGGTCACTGGTGTCTCGAAGGGTTTCGAGCGCAAGCTGCAACTGGTTGGCGTGGGCTATCGTGCTCAGGCTCAGGGCGACGTCCTGAACCTGTCGCTGGGCTTCTCCCATCCGGTGGCGCACAAGATGCCCGCCGGCGTCAAAGTCGAATGTCCGACACAGACCGAAATCCTGATCAAGGGTTCGGACAAGCAGCAGGTCGGCCAGGTCGCTGCCGAAGTTCGCGCCTACCGCAAGCCGGAGCCCTACAAGGGCAAGGGCGTTCGCTACGCGGACGAAGTGGTGGTTATCAAGGAAACCAAGAAGAAGTAAGGGTGGCATATGTTTAACAGGAAAGAAGCGCGTCTGCGCCGTGCCCGCAAAACCCGGGCCAAAATCGCCGAGCTCAAAGCTGTGCGCCTGTGCGTCAACCGCACGAACTGCCACATTTACGCCCAGATCATCTCGCCCTGTGGCGGCAAGGTTCTGGCTTCGGCTTCCACGCTGGACAAGGACGTTCGCACGAACGTCCCGAACGGCGGTAACAAGGCTGCCGCAACGACCGTTGGCAAGCTGATCGCCGAGCGCGCCAAGGCCGCCGGCATCGAGCAGGTGGCTTTCGATCGCTCCGGCCTGCAGTACCACGGT
This sequence comes from Azonexus sp., assembly GCA_036376995.1. Taxonomy (GTDB): domain Bacteria; phylum Pseudomonadota; class Gammaproteobacteria; order Burkholderiales; family Rhodocyclaceae; genus Azonexus. The sequence continues at coordinate 1,662 of DASUZG010000498.1, forward strand.
CGTGTTCAGGCGCTGGCGGAAGCCGCGCGTGAAGCCGGTCTGAAGTTCTGATCGCCGCGAAAGGACTAGGTTAGAAAATGGCTAAACCTGAAAGAAACAAGAAGCCGCAGCACGCTGAAGAGCGCGATGACGGCATGCGCGAAAAGATGGTCGCGGTCAACCGCGTCACCAAGGTGGTGAAGGGCGGCCGGATCCTCGGTTTCGCAGCGCTGACCGTGGTTGGCGACGGCGACGGCGGTATCGGCATGGGCAAGGGCAAGTCCCGCGAAGTGCCCGTCGCCGCGCAGAAGGCAATGGACGAGGCTCGTCGCAAGATGGCCAAGGTCAGCCTGAAGAACGGTACCGTGCATCACACCGTGATGGGCCGCCACGGCGCCACCACCGTGATGATCCAGCCGGCTCCGGAAGGCACCGGCATTATCGCCGGCGGCGCCATGCGTGCCGTCTTCGAGGTCGTCGGCGTGACCAACGTGGTCGCCAAGGCGCACGGTTCGACCAATCCCTACAACATCGTGCGTGCCACCATCGACGGTCTGTCGAAGGTCAACACGCCGGCCGAAATTGCTGCCAAGCGCGGCAAGTCGGTTGACCAGATCCTGGGGTAAGCCATGGCTGACAAGAAGATCAAGGTGAAGCTCGTCAAGAGCATCATCGGTACCAAGCAGGACCACCGTGCCACCGTGCGCGGCCTGGGTCTGCGCAAGCTGAACAGCTGTGCCGAACTGGAAGATACGCCGGCGGTCCGCGGCATGATCCAGAAAGTTCAGTATCTCGTGAAGGTTGAGGGTTAAGCCATGCGTCTGAATACCATCAAGCCGGGTGAAGGCTCCAAGAAGGCCGCCAAGCGCGTCGGTCGCGGCATCGGCTCCGGCCTCGGCAAGACCTGCGGTCGCGGCCACAAGGGTCAGAAGTCCCGTTCCGGCGGCTTCCACAAGGTCGGCTTCGAAGGCGGTCAAATGCCGCTGCAGCGCCGTCTGCCGAAGCGCGGCTTCAACTCGCTGACGCGCGCCCGCAACTACGAAGTGCGCCTGACCGATCTGGAGCGCCTGCCGGTCGACGAAATCGACCTGCTGTCGCTGCAGGCCGCCGGTATCGTCCCGGGCGACGCGCTGTCCGCCAAGGTGATCCTGTCCGGCGCGATCACGCGCAAGGTCACGCTGAAGGGCATTGGCGCCACCAAGGGTGCCAAGGCTGCGATCGAGGCCGTCGGCGGTTCCATCGCCGAGTAAGTCAGGAAGAGGTTAGAACGTTGGCAGCAAATCCCAATACGGTTGGCAAGGGTGGCAAGTTCGGCGATCTCAAGCGCCGGCTGTGGTTCCTGGTCGGGGCGCTGGTCGTCTATCGCATCGGCGCCCACATTCCCGTGCCGGGCATCGATCCCAACGTTCTCGCCGACCTCTTCAATTCGCAACAGGGCGGCATCCTGGGCATGTTC